>JAJYSM010000061.1:8401-17409 GCA_021793575.1 Pseudomonadota bacterium | reverse complement strand
CCGATTTGATCTGCGTGCGATGCTGCCGCGACTGGCGCGGGCGATGATGCTCTGCAAGCCTCATCCCGAGCCGGTTCTGCGCATGGCGAGCAATTTTCATGGCTGAGGATCAGGGCGAATCAGGTCGACGGAATCGACGGGAATTCCGCAAGTCGGCAGCCGCCTGCCAACCGCCGCCACAACACTTGACCACCCTCACCGGTGGCACTGGCAAGACTCGCCAGCGGAGTCGATCGACAGCCGTCGGCCAGCATTTGCCACGCAAAAAGTGCATTCTGACCCTGAGGCTTCAATCTCCGTCCTTGGCACCCGCGTCGCAACGTCGGAACCTCGTTGACGCCACCTGTAGGAGCGCAGCCAGTGCGCGATGCTCTTCGCTCTGGTCGTGTGGTGTTGCTTGAATCAAGGGCGTTTCGATCCGCTTCGCGGCCCGAGGTACTTCTCTTTTTTCAACAGAATCGACCAAAAGGAGGCGTTCGAAAGTGCACTCTGAAGCCCCACTTTCGAAACATCTACTCTGACATCTGTTGCTTGGCGACGAGGCGTCCCTGTCTTGCCTGCTCCCCCTCATCGGCAGGATAGAAACGCAGCGCTTCGGAATAATAGATGTAGGCGATGTCGGGCTGGTGGTTGTCGAGGGCGTTGGCAGCCACGGTCACGAGAATTCCTGTCGATGCCACATCGTTGAAGGCCTGGAGGTAAGGGCGACGCTCCGCTGCCGTGGCGCAATAGCAATGACGTAGATCATAAATATCGATCAGAACGGCGGCACGGATCGTCAAAAGCAGGGGGTTTTTCTTTGACAACTCCATCGCGCGCTTCAGTAAAATCTGCGCAGATTGTTGTGAACCTTCCCAGCGTGGCTCAGAAGCGACCTGCAGCATGTCAAAGATAGGGAAGCTGGCGGGATCGATGGCGAAACCTTTCGTTGTCGCTTGGTTGATGTATCCCGGATTGCCATCCAACATACCCTCTTCAATCATGGCGGCATATGGCGCGATGAGATGCGGATTCAATTTGACGGCTTTAGAGAGATCGGCCCTTGCTAGTTTCAGCAGAGCCTGCATCGCCGCAAAACGTTGGTCGGACGTGTCGCCGGATGCCTTGGGACCACGGGCAGCCCAAGCACTGCTCACATAGCAGTATCCGCTCATCGTGCGTGCGAAGGCGCTGCTTGGTGCCTGGGCCTTCCACTCATCGAGAGCTCTGCGGAGTTTCGGCGTCACGTTAAAGCAGTCCTCAGCGATCGTTCTCCACAGAACATCCTCGGGACGAAGCTGACCCGAATCCTGCATCAGTTCGACGAGCTTGCGGTCAATCTCGTGAGCACGACCAGTCCGGGCCAGCTTGATCACTCGATTAGAGTCCACGATGTTCTGAAGTCTGTAGCGGCAATAAGCATCCACACCGACTGGTGACCAATGACTGCCAGGAGGATCCGGATACTGCAGGCACCTTTGCATGGCATTGCCGATCTTGTCAGCCTGGGCCACGGCGGACATGAACTTGCGCATCTCAGTGTCCGTGAATGGGCTGAGTGGGTCGTGATGAAGTCTCGACGTCGGGCTCATTCTTCTGAGTTTGAGCAATTTGCCGTTTGCGTCAAATGTGAGAAACATCATCCCAACGCTCTCATCTCCCCACGTCATCTGTGTCAATCCGTCGGCATGCCTTATTGCACCGGTGGGCAGACCTAATAAGGCACTCGCATCGGATTCCGTGGTGATGCCAACCCGGAGGTTATCGGTTGAAGGTGGAGCCGGCGTCTGACGGGCGAACGTGACTGGTGTCCGCACCCATGCCGGCTGAGGCACCCCATCTTTTGCAGCCGGGAAATAAATCCATTGCTTGGCAGCGTCGATAGCGCTCGCATCGAGCTCCGGATAGCCACTGCTCTTGTCCACCCGTACGCTACCAATTTTTCCTTTGGCATCGACATAAATCAGGAGCGTCACGACACCATAATGCCCGGCAGCAACAGCTTTTAGCGGGAATTGCGGCGGATAATGCGAGTTATACGTTATATCTTGGGCAACGAGATGAGTTGGCGGTTGTCTGGCCATGAAGTTGGCGATGATCTGCTGCTTACGAGCGTCAACCTCTGCCTGCGACGCACCAACAGGCGCTCTTGGCGGCGTTTGCGCACAAGAAGCCAGAAGGAACAAAATAAATCCAGCGCACACCCTATTTCCGTACATATCTCCCCCTGTAGAGACAATAGCGACGATGTTACAAACAGATACGTTACCCGATTGTCAGAGATGGTTGCGTGATCTGCTCCGATCATCCGATTCTTCAGCGGCATTTCTGCGCTTAATTCCTGATTTTCGCGACCGGCTCAAATGGGCCGCCAGGTGACCTTCAGTCGGAGGCTCAACTGGCTGGCGATGGTCAAGTTGTCCGGCGAGCCGGGCGGGTTAACTTTGCAGGCAATGTGGGTCACCAAGTGGGCAAGCTGAAATATTCAGTCGCCCGTGTCGGGCTGGCCTTCCGGTGCGCCGCGCCCCAGCAGGTCAGGCAGCGCGTGGCCCTGCTCGGTGAAACCCAGCGACACCGAGTTGAGGCAGTGGCGATCGCCGGTCGGCCGGGGGCCATCTTGAAACACGTGGCCGAGGTGGCTGCCGCAGCGCGCGCAGACTTCCTCGGTGCGCAGCATGCCGTGGCTGGTATCGCGGATGAGCCTGATATGCGCGTCGTGATACGGCTGGAAAAAACTCGGCCAGCCGGTGCCGGAATCGAACTTGGCGCTGGAGCGGAATAGGGGCAGGCCGCAGAAGCGGCAGGTGTAGACGCCGTGCTTCTTGTTGTCCAGAAACACGCCACAGAACGCCGCCTCGGTGCCGTGCTCCAGCAGCACGCGGCGCTCGTCGCGCGACAGGCCGGCGGTGAGGTCGCGACGCTGGACGTCGCTGGGCGGGGTGAGGTCGAAGGCGGTCATGGGGTACTCCGGGAATCCTGAAACGGTGGTTGGCAACGACGCGGTCAGCGGGTTTGCAGCAGGCGTTCCATCAGGACGGTTTGCAGATCGCGGCGGGCATCGACGACGGCCATCACATAGATGCGCTCGGCGGCAGGCCGATAGATGATGCGCCACGGCGCCTCGATGAGCTCGCGATAGCTGTCGATGCCGAGATCGCGCAGTTCCGGCACGCGGCGACCGCGCAGCGGCTGTGCAGCAAGCCTTCCGGCGCGGGCCTGCAGGCGGGCCAACACCTGGAGGGCGGTGAGCGGTTCGCGATCGGTGATGTCGTCGACGATCGCCTCAAGGTCACGCTGCGCGGCGTGCGTCCACAGCACCCGCCGCTCAGTCATGCGATTTCAGCCGGGCACCGAGGCGCGCACGCGCCGCGGCGAACACCTTGTCCTGCGGCACCAGCTGGCTGGCCTGGATATCGGCTTCGCCCAGCGCCAGCAATTTCATCATCGCCAGCGATTTCTGCAGTCGCTGGTAGTCGTCGTAGCTTTGCACCACGGCACTGGCGCGACCGTTCTGGGTGAGTACCAGTGGCGTGGCATCATCCTCCTGCATGCGTTTGAGCAACTGGCTGGCGTCCGCCTTGAAGTCCGACAGGCTGAGGATGTGTTCGCTCATGCAATTTCTCGATTCGGTCCGAATTCAGTTCTCAGGATACACCGATGGCATGCGTCACGATGTCATCGTGCCTGCTCCAGCTGCCCCTGCACCTCGTTGATCGAATCGCGGATGCGCTTGCTGAATACCGAGTCGCCGTGGTGGATCAGCAGCAGGCGTTCGGTGGCGCGGGTCATGGCGACGTAGAGCAGGCGCGCCTCGTGGGTTTCGTCTTCGCCGGCTTTCGGCATCAGGCCGAGGAAGGGAATGATCACTAGCGGAAACTCCAGCCCCTTGCTGGAGTGCATGCTGACCAGCTTGATGCAGTCCCTGACCAGAAACAGCGTGCCCTTGCCGCCCTTGTCGTCGGCCAGCCGGCAGCCGAGGCCGGCCTGCTCCAGCGCGGCGTGCAGCTTGTCGCCCTGCCAGTGGTAGCGGTAGATCACCGCGATGTCGTCGAGGCGACGGCCGTGCGCCAGCTCGTCGCGGATCTGCTCGACCATCGCGGCGATTTCCCCGCTGGCGCGGTGCACGCGGATCAGCTCAGGCAGCGCGCCGCGGCGGCCGGCGCTTTCAGGGGCGATCAGCGGCACGCCGTCCTCCTCGCCGTCCTGCGCCTGCAGCAACTCGCTGGCGAAGCCGCGCGCCACCGCGAGGATCTCCAGCGTGTTGCGGTAATTGAGCTTGAGGATGGTGGTGCGGCCCTGCGCCTGCACGCCGAGGCTTTTCCAGGTGAACTTGCGGCGACCGGCCTTGCCGTTGATGTTCTGTGCGTCGTCGTACAGCACCAGCAGCGAGTTGGTGGCGGGATCGACCATCTGCACGATCAGCTTGTACCAGTCCGGCTCGAAGTCGTGGCCTTCGTCGATCAGCACGGCGCCGTACTGGAAGCGCGGAATCTGGCCGCGCTCGACGCCGTCGATCACCCGCTGCACCATCTGCCCGAAGAAGTCGTCGCTGCCCTGCGCGGGCAGCTCCAGGTGGTAGGCGGTGAGCATCTTCCGGCACCACTTGTGGAAGTTGTACACCTGCACTTTTTCGCCCAGGCCGCGCTCGCCGATCAGCTGGTCGAGCCGCGCCGCCAGCGTCTTGTTGTAGCACAGCACCAGAATGGGTTTTCCCAGCTCGCGCGCCAGCTGCATGGCGCGGAAGCCGAGGATCATGGTCTTGCCGGAGCCGGCCACGCCGTGGATCAGCCGGTGCTCGCCGCCGAGCGAGCGCGCCAGCTGCTCCTGCTGCGCATCCATCACCTTCAGCAGGTCGGGAATCTCCAGCGCCTTCGGAGTGCCGGCCTCGGCGCTGTCGAACAGGCCGAACTGGCCCTCGCCGGCGGCGAGCCGGATTTCGGGAAACAGGTGCCAGCGCACGCGGTCGATCTGCGGCAGCGTCAGCGCGGTGGGAAACACCTGCGGAAACATCGCCCACAGTCGCTGCTGGAACGCCTCCGCATCGACGCTGTCGAGCATCTCGTCCTGGCAGATCACCAGGTGCTCGGGGATCACCGCATCGAGCTGGCCCTCGGCGAACTGGCGCCGGCTGATGCCTGCCAGCACCACGCCGTAGGCCCACGGCATCACCAGCTTGCCGGCGTGCCGTGCCGACACGGGCTGGCGCAGCGCCGGATCGCGCTGCAGCAGCAGGTAGACCTCGGTGGCATAGCCGCGCGCCTGCAGCAGCGGGCTGCTCTCCTTGACCAGCCCGCGCGGCGTGATCAGGGTGAACTGGGTGCTGTCGGCGTGCTGGATGGTGGCGGGCTTCCAGTCCTTCACCTCCAGCACCAGCAGGCCGCGGCGCGGATGGAACACCAGGAAATCCGGCCGCAGCTGCTTCGGCCCGACCGGCACGTCGTACCACAGCAGATAGTCCGCTTCGAGCTTGTCCTCCAATCGTTCGGAAAAGCGCTTCTCGCCGCCGGTCATGCGCGGCAGGCAGCCGTTGCGGGTGGGTATGAGGGTGGCCATCCAGCTTCCAGAAAGGTTCCTGATCGACGAAAGTAACCAAACGCCGCAGTCTGTCAACGAGCGTTGGCTGCGAGAGTGGTACAAAGGCCTGCCCCGATGCCTCCGGCGGGGCTGCCAGGGAGTGCACGATGCCGCTGAACATTGCCACCCTGTCACTGATCACCGCCGTGCAGACGGCGGTGCTGGCGGTCATGCTGTGGGCCGGCACGCAGGGCGATCCGGGCCGGCCGCTGACCAGCCTGCGTCTGCGCGCCGTGGCGCTGGCGCTGGAGGCGGTCGGCTGGGGCGCGCTGGCGGCGAACGCCTATCTGACCCCCTCGCAGCTGTTGCTGGGCGCCAACGCGATCAACCTGCTGGCGCAGGGGCTGGCGGTGATCGCGCTGCGCATGCTGCTGGGCGAGCCGCTGCGCTGGCGGCTGGTGCTGGCGGTCGGCGTGATCGGCTGGCTGGGGGTGGCGTGGTTCGGGCTGGTCGATCCCGATTACCGCGACCGCGTGCTGTGGGGGTCGCTCGCCATCATGGTCAACCTCGTGCTCAGCATCGAGGCGCTGCTCGCCGGCGGACGGCGGCGCTATTCGCGGGCGCGCACCGCGCTGCTGCTGATCTGCGTGATGGCGATGCTGCTGCTGGTATGGCGCAACGGTCAGCTGTGGCTGGGCCAGCATCAGCCCGACCAGATCAACGTGCCGAACGCCACCAATTTCTTCTACGTGATGCTCTCCGGGCTGCAGCCACTGTTTGCCAGCATCGGCTTTCTGCTGCTGTACAGCGAGATTCTGCATCGGGAGCTCCACCTGCAGGCCCGGGTTGACCCGCTCACCGGAGTGAGCAACCGGCTGGCCATCGACGAGACGATCACCCGGCTGCTGGCACAGGCAGCCCGGCAGCGGCAGACGCTGGGTGTGCTGATGCTGGATGCCGACCACTTCAAGAACGTCAACGATCGCTTCGGCCATGCCGGCGGCGACAAGGTGCTGCGCGCGCTGGTGGCCAGCATCCGCTCCAGCCTGCGCGAAAGCGACCTGATCGGCCGCGTCGGCGGCGAGGAGTTTGTGGTGCTGCTGCCGCATTCCGACATGGCCGCGGCGCTGGCACTGGGCGAGCGCATCCGGCTGATGGTGGAAACCATGCCGCTGCTGATCGATGGTCAGATGCTGCAACTCACCGTGTCGGTCGGGGTGGCATTGGCGGCAGCAACCGAACGGGACGGGGCGGCAGTGCTGCAGCGGGCCGACACCGGGCTGTACGCGGCCAAGCGCGCCGGCCGCAACCGGGTGATGGCGACTGACAGCAACGGCACGCTGCAGTCTGCCTGAGGCATCGCTGCCACCGGTCGTGCTCAGCCTTCCAGCGTGGCGTCCAGCGTGATCGTCGCCTTCAGCAGCTTGGATACCGGGCAGGCTTCCTTGGTCGCCTGCGCGATCCGCGCGAAGCCGGCGGCATCGGCGCCCGGCACCGTGGCGCGGCAGCTCAGGTGCACCGCGGTGATCGCGAAGCCGTCGCCATCCTTGTCGAGCGTCACTACCGCCCGGGTGTCGATGCTGTCGGCGGTGAGCCCGGCCTGGCCCAGCCCGAGCGACAGCGCCATCGAGAAGCAGCTGGCGTGCGCGGCTGCGATCAGCTCCTCCGGATTGGTGCCGGGGCCGTCCTCGAAGCGCGACTTGAAACCGTACGGCGCCTCACGCAGCACGCCGGTATCGGTCGAGATGCTGCCCTGGCCGTCCTTGATGCCGCCGGACCAGTGCGCGGATGCGGATTTCTTCACGGGATGCTCCTGGGACTGGAATGCCGGCGCCCAGTCTGACGACACGTCGATGCAGGTGGTGCGAACGGTTCGGCGCTGCGGCATCACTTCGGTTTAGCGCCCGCCAGCCGTATGCTTGTCGGCTCAAGGCCCGAAGGGAAAGTCCAGATGGCGTGGTCGATCCAGCACCTGTCCGCCGCACGCCGCTTCACCACCCAGGTGGACGGCTTGGAGTGCGTGCTCGAGTACACGCTTGATGAAACTGCCGCGGCGCGCGTGATGACGATCACCCACACCGGGGTGCCGCCGGCGGTGGGTGGGCGCGGTATCGCGGGCGCGCTGGTGCAGGCGGCGTTTGACGCGGCGCGCACCGAGGGCTGGGAGGTACGCCCGGTCTGCCCGTATGCGGCCGCGTGGCTGGCGCGGCATCCGGCGTATCACGATCTGCAGGGGTGAAACTCTCGCTATCATGGCGACCTTGCCGGCGCGACCGCCGGACGCCGACGGAGCGCGCCTTGTTCGACTGTAACTGCCAGGGTTTCTTGATGCCCGGCGTACGCCGGTTGCGGGGGCGCGGATGACCGATCCGTCACTGGCCCAGCAGCCGAGTCACCCACCAGCCGTTGCCAGTCGGCAGAAAAAGCGTCGTTGGCGACCGCTGCGATTCGTCAAGGCGCGGCCGCGGATGGTCAGTGCGCTGGCGATTTTTCTGCTCAGCAGCAGCGTACTGATGGCGTACCGGCTGCCGGTGTCCAGCGCGGTGCTGCTTGGCTTCGACTTGGCGTCCGTGGTGTTTCTGAGCATCCTGGCCCGGTTGTTCAACAAGTCCTCGCCCACTCACATGCGCAGCCAGGCGCGGGCGCAGGACACCGGCCGCTGGGGCATCCTGTGGAGCGGCGTGGTGCTGTCCACGGTGGTGCTGGTGGCCCTGAACAACGAGCTGCATGCAGCCAAGGTCGGCGGCGTGCTGGCGCTGGTGGTCGGTGCGGTGAGCGTGGTGTTGAGCTGGCTGTTTCTCAACACGATGTTCGCGATGCACTACGCGCACGGCTTCTACGGCGACTTCGGCGAGCAGCACGCGGGGCTCGCCTTTCCTGACACGCCCAAGCCCGACTACTGGGATTTCGCCTACTTCGCGATCGTGATCGGGATGACCTTCCAGGTCTCCGACGTGCAGATCACCAGCCGCTATCTGCGCCGGGTGGTGCTGCTGCACAGTGTGATCGCATTCTTCTTCAATGTGTTCATCATCGCGATCACGGTGAACATCGTGGCCGGGCAGGGCTGAGGTAACCGCGCTCGAGCGGGCGGCGAATGAGTGGACGGGGACGGCACGACTGTCCTCATCCCTTCCCGACTTTCAAGGACAACCCATGAATGCACGCCTCGCCACGCTGCTGCTCGCTGTCATGACCTGCGGCCTCGCCGCCAATGCGGCCGTTGCCCAGAGCGCGATGGCCGCCAGCTCCAGCAGCGCCATGTCGCATGAATCGATGAAGCATGACTCCATGAAGCGCGACTCGATGAAGCATGACTCGATGAAGCATGACTCGATGAAGCATGACTCGATGAAGCATGACTCGATGAAGCATGACTCGATGAAGCATGACTCGATGAAGCATGACTCCATGAAGCATGACTCGATGAAGCATGACTCGATGAAGCATGACTCGATGAAGCATGACTCGATGAAGCATGACTCGATGAAGCATGACTCGATGAAGCATGACTC
>JAJYSM010000061.1:0-8301 GCA_021793575.1 Pseudomonadota bacterium | reverse complement strand
ATGAAGCATGACTCGATGAAGCATGACTCGATGAAGCATGACTCGATGAAGCATGACTCGATGAAGCATGACTCGATGAAGCATGACTCGATGAAGCATGACTCCATGAAGCATGACTCCATGAAGCATGACTCCATGAAGCATGACTCCATGAAGCATGACTCGATGAAGCATGACTCGATGAGTTCGGGCAGCTGATCCCCGGTGCCGGATGCCGGCGGGAGCGCGGCCGACCCGCGCTCCCGCTCCGCGGGCGGCGACCGGAGCGGATCTGGCCCCATGGCGGCGCGCGGCGGCGGTTTGACATGCGGCTGGGGCGGGGCGGTTATACTGCGGCGGCGCCATTTTGCGCTGCGATCCCGCATCGAGGCCCCTCCTCTTGAGTACTGCCCGTACCAACAAGTCCGTCACCACGGCCACCCTGCGCAAGTCGGTCATCGACGCGCTGGAGGAACTGAAAGCCAAGGACATTCGCGAGATTGATGTTCGCGGCAAGACCTCCATCGCCGATCTGCTGGTGATCGCTTCCGGCACTTCCGCCCGCCACGTCAAATCCATTGCCGATGAAGTCACCCGCTTCGCCAAGAAGGCGGGCGTGATGCCGCTGGGCGTGGAAGGCGAGGTCGAGGGTGAATGGGTGCTGGTGGATCTGGGTGACGTGATCGTCCACGTGATGCTGCCGCGCATCCGCGAGTTCTACGGCCTGGAGCGGCTGTGGACGGTGGGCGACCACGGCCACGCGCCGGACGTCGCCGCGCAAGCCGGCTGAACTGCGGGCTCCGCACCCTCTCCGCCGCAGTGAGAAGGCAGGGTGAGGGCGCGGTTTGGTTTGATGGGAGCGCAAGGTGCGTGCACGGATCATCGCCATCGGCGAGCGCATGCCCGACTGGGTGGCGCAGGGCTTCGCGGAATACCGCAAGCGGCTGGCGCACGAGCTGCCGCTGGAGCTGGTCGAACTGAAACCCGGGCTGCGCGGCAAGGGTCGCGACGATGCGCGGGCGATCCATGACGAGGGTGCCGCGATGCTGGCGGCGCTGCCGCATGACACGCATGTCGTGACGCTGGACGGCCGCGGCCGCCCATGGTCCAGCGACGAGCTGGCTGCCCAGCTGACGCGCTGGCGCATGGGCGGGCGCGATCTGGCGTTGCTGATCGGCGGCCCCGACGGCCACGCGCCCGAGGTGCTGGCGCGCGCCGAACAGAGCTGGTCGCTCGGGCCGCTGACGCTGCCGCACATGCTGGTGCGGCTGGTGCTGGCCGAGCAGCTGTATCGCGCCACCACCATCCTGGCCGGACATCCCTATCATCGAGCCTGAGTCGCGCGCCCGATCGCGGCGCATCCTGCCCACTGCGCGAGTCGTGCCCACGCCATGCCCATTTCGATCCTCTCTGCCAGCTTGCCGCGCGTCAATGCGCTGACGCCGCTGCGCGCTGGCCGCGGCCTGCCGGTCGCCAAGGCGTCGCCGCGATGACGCTGCACCTGGCCTCGCAGTCGCCGCGCCGGCGCCAGCTGCTGCAACAGCTGGGCGTGGAGTTTTCCGTGCTCGACGTCGAGGTGCCCGAGCAGCGCCTGCCCGACGAAGCGCCGCAGGCCTACGTGGGCCGCGTGGCGCAGGCCAAGGCCCGCGCCGGGCTGGCCAGCCTTGGCGGCCGGCGCGATGCGCTGGTGCTCGGTGCGGACACCGAGGTGGTGCTCGACCACGAGGTGTTCGGCAAGCCGCGCGATGCGGACGACGCCGCGGCGATGCTGCGCCGGCTGTCGGGACGCACGCATGCGGTGATCTCGGTAGTGTGGCTGGTTGGCGCCGCACGCGAGCAGAGCGAAAGCTGCCTCTCGCAGGTGCGCTTCGCCGCGCTGGACGAGCCGACGATCGCCGCCTACGTGGCCACCGGCGAGCCGTTCGGCAAGGCCGGCGGGTATGCGATCCAGGGCCGCGGCGCGGCGCTGATCGCGCACCTGCAGGGCAGTTACAGCGGCGTGATGGGGCTGCCGCTGTTCGAGACGGCGCGCCTGCTGCGTGCGTTCGACGCGCTCACGCCGCTGCCTTCAGTGCGGGTGTGACACCACAAACCAGGCCGCCACCGCCAGCAGGTTGTTGACGCCGTGCGCCAGCACTGCCGGCCAGATCGAGCCAGCCGCCAGCCGCAGCGCGGCCAGCGCCAGCGCCAGCAGCATCAGGTCGGGCAGCGCATACCACGCGAACTGCAGCCCGGGCAGATGCGCCAGCGCAAACACCAGCGCGCTGATCGCCATGCTCCAGCCCACCCGAAAGCGCTGCAGCAGCGCGGACAGCAGCACGCCGCGAAACAGCAGCTCTTCCACCAGCGGGCCCAGCGTCGTCGCCAGCAGCGCCAGCGCGATGCGCCAGCCCAGCGGCGTTCTCATGCCCAGCTGCTCGATGTTCTGGGTCACCGGGTGGCCGTGCGCCAGCAGCTGCGTCAGCCAGCCGCCAAGCAGCGGCGCGATGAGCCCCAACGCGATCGCCAGCGCAAAAAACCAGCCTTGGCGCGGCAGCGTGAAGCCGAAACCAGGCGGCCGCGCTTGCGGCCACAGCGCGGGCCAGCGGCCGTAGGCCAGCTGCAGGGTGAGGCCCGCGGCCAGGCCCAGCGTGACGATCGCCAGCAGCGCCGGCCGGCCCGGCTGCGCGAGCATCGCGCGGATGCCGGGGCCGACCTGGTCGAAGCCCCGGGCCGGATGCACGAAGCCGCTGGCGATGCCCAGCGCCAGCGCCATCACCCCGCTGGCGACCAGCTGCAGCGCGAAATACAGCGCGATCAGCCCCGCCGCCGCGCTCAGCCCTGGTGCCGGCAGGGGCGGGAGTGGATCGGCAGCGGGCGGCAGCGGCAGCGACGGTGGGGCGGAAGAAGCCTGGTGGTGCATGACATCCCTGCAGAGGCAGCCGCTGGCCAGCCGGCGACGATGATGATGGGTCGTGGGTGGACCGCGCGGCGGCCGCTGCGTTCAACGCCGATGCGCTGGCTTGTCAGCGCCGAGGCGGCTCAGCCGATCAGCATGGCGCGCACCACGCCGATGCTGGCCATCACCAGCAGCGCGGCCCAGCCGAGCGTGCCGAGCACGAAACCGCCTTCGCGCTTGCTGGCGTCCTGCAGATAGGCCAGCGCGTACCAGACGCGGCCGACCAGCCAGACCAGCCCGGCCACGCCGGCCCAGCCGGCGAAGCCGAAGTTGGCCGCCAGCCACAGCGTGGGCAGGAACATCACGGTGCTCTCCACCGTGTTCATCTGCACGCGGTAGGCGCGCTCGAACGCGGGATGTCCGCTGACCGCCGGCGCCTTGATGGCGTATTTGCCGCGGGCGCGGCCGACCGCAAAGGTGACGCCGAGCAGCAGCAGCACGGTGAGCAGGGTGACCAGCGCAGGCAGGTGGCTCATGACGGTTCCTCGTGAAAGATCGACCACTGTAACCGCAGCCCGCGCGTGGCGTGAATCCCGCCAAGCGGCTATTGTCGCTGCACGCCATCGGGCGCGCAGCGGGCAGTCGGCAGGGGACGTATGGAGTGGCGGAATGGCGCGTGCAGCGACAACGTCGAGCTGGACAGCGGCGGCGGCTCGCGTTTCGGCGGTGGCCGCGGGCTGGGGCTGGGTGGCATCGTGGTGCCAGATGCCTTCACCCACGGCACCTCGGCGCAGCGGGTGCACTGGTTCAAGACCGGCCTCGACAGCGGCGACATGAGCCAGTGCGACACGTTCGCCGACGTGCTGTAGCGCGCCGATCCGATGGAGCATCCCTGCCTGCGCTGCGGCGCCTGCTGCGCCCATTTTCGGGTGGCTTTTCACTGGTCGGAGGCCGAGCCCGCGCTGGGTGGCGACGTGCCGCCGCAGCTCACCGAAAAACTCGATCCGCATCGGCTCGCCATGCGCGGAACCAACGCCGCGCAGCCGCGCTGCGTCGCGCTGCAGGGCACGGTGGGTACGGCGGCACACTGCGGCATCTACGCGCAGCGGCCGTCGGTGTGCCGCGAGGTAGCGCCGTCGTGGGAGTTCGGCGCGGTCAGCCCGCAGTGCGACAAGGCGCGCCGCGCGCACGGCCTGCCGCTGCTGACGCCGCAGGACTGGCCCGCGGTGCCTCAGGCCGCCGCGTCGAAGCGGTAGATGTCCATCGCCAGCAGGCCCAGGTCGATGCCGGCGTCGATCCGCTGCGCGCGCGCCTGCGCCCCGGCCGCACCCAGCGCCACGAACAGCGGCAGCAGATGCTCGTCGGTGGGGTGCGCGCGTTCGGCGAACGGCGCCTGGCGCCGATAGTCGAGCAGGGCGTTGAGGTCGCCGGCGGCCAGCCGCTGTTCGATCCACTCGATGAACGGCCGCACGTAGGGCGCCTGCCGCTGGTCGCTGTAGCCGGCGCCCAGATCGTGCAGGTTGTGGGTGAGGCTGCCGGAGCCGATCAGCAGCACGCCCTCGCTGCGCAGCGGGGCCAGCGCCTGGCCCAGCGCGTACTGGTGGGCCGGTCCCAGCGCGGGCTGGATCGACAGCGGCAGCACCGGAATGTCGGCGTCCGGATACAGCAGCCGCAGCGGCACCCACGCGCCGTGATCGAGTCCGCGCTGCGGGTCGATGCGGGCGGGTAGTCCGGCCTGCGCCAGCAGCTCGGCCACGCGTTCGGCCAGTGCGGGCGCACCGGGCGCCGGATAGCGCAGCTGATGGAGCGCGGCGGGAAAGCCGCCGAAATCGTGGATCGTCGCGGGCTGCGCCGCGCCGCCGATCTGCGGGCTGCGCGACAGCCAGTGCGCGCTGGCGATCACGATGGCGCGCGGCCGCGGCAGCGCGGCGGCCAGTTCGGCCAGCCGCGCGCCGGTGAGGCCGGGCTGCAGCGCCGTCATCGGCGAGCCGTGCGAGATGTAGAGGCTGGGCAGCGGGTGCATGGCGTGATCACCTGGAAAGGATCGCCCTGAAGTATGGGCGACCCCGCCGTTTGCAGCAGCGGCCGCGGAAACGATCCGTCGCGCGGCCGGAACGATGCCAGCCGCCGCAGTCCGGCTACTTGCGGTGAGGTGGCTTGCCGCCGCCGGGCTTGAAGCCACCCGGCTTGCCGCCGCCCGCGCGTGCACCGGCGGGCTTGAAGCCGCCGGGTTTGCCGAAACCGCCCGGCTTGCGTGGCGACGTGGCGCTGCCCGGCGCCGCGTCCTGGCCGTCCCACTCGTGGATGCGCAGCTGCTGCTGCACCACCCAGACTTTCTTCAGGTGCTCGAACACTTCCGCCGGCATGCCGTCGGGCAGGTCGATCAGGCTGTAGTGATCGCGGATGCTGAGGCGGCCGATGAACTGGCTGTCCAGCCCGGCCTCGTTGGCGATCGCGCCGATGATGTTGCCCGGCTTCACGCCGTGCTCGTGGCCGACCTCGATGCGATAGGTGCGCTTGCCTTCCTCGGTGGCGTGGGCGCGCGCCGTTCGCGGGCCAGCGTCGCGCGGTGCGTGGCTGGCAGGGGCGGCCCGTTCGCGGGCGGGGCGTTCGGTCGGCGGGTGCTCGGGGCCGGTGCGGTCGCGCGAGACGCGGCCGCGGGCCGGCGGTTCGCGCAAGGCCGGCTCGCGCGGGATGCGTTCGCGCGTGGCGGGCTCGTACTTCTCGCGCTTGGGCGTCGGTGGCAGCAGCAGCGGCTGGTCGCCCTGCGCGATGCGCGCCAGCGCGGCGGCGATCTCCACCGCCGGCACGTTGTGCTCCTGTTCGTATTGTTCGATCAGCTGCTGGAACTGGCCCAGGTCGCCGACCGCGAGGGTGTCGCTGATGCGCTGCTTGAACTTGCCGATGCGCACGTCGTTGACCACTTCCACCGACGGCAGCTGCATCTGCTCGATCGGCTGCCGGGTGGCACGTTCGATCGCGTTGAGCATGCCGCGCTCGCGCGGGCTGACGAACAGGATCGCGTCACCGGCGCGGCCGGCGCGGCCGGTGCGGCCGATGCGGTGCACATAGCTTTCGGTGTCGTAGGGAATGTCGTAGTTGAACACGTGGCTGATCCGCTCCACGTCCAGGCCGCGGGCCGCCACGTCGGTGGCGACCAGGATGTCGAGTTTGCCGTCCTTCAGCTGCTGGATCACCCGCTCGCGCTGCGGCTGGGCGATGTCGCCGTTGATCGCGGCGGCGGCCAGACCGCGCGCCTGCAGCTTGCCGGCCAGTTCGTCGGTGGCCTGCTTGGTGCGCGCGAAGATGATCATCGCGTCGAACGGCTCGGCCTCGAGGATGCGGGTGAGCGCGTCGAGCTTGTGCATGCCGCTGACGAACCAGTAGCGCTGGCGGATGTTCGGCGCGGTGCTGGTGGAGGTCTTGATGGTGACCTCGACCGGATCCTTCAGATGCCGCTGCGCGATCTTGCGGATCACGCTGGGCATGGTGGCGGAAAACAGCGCCACCTGACGCTGCGGCGGCGTGGCCTGCAGCACCTTCTCGACGTCGTCGATGAAGCCCATGCGCAGCATCTCGTCGGCTTCGTCGAGGACCAGATACTTCAGCTCGGACAGATCCAGCGTGCCCTTGTCCATGTGGTCGATCACGCGGCCGGGCGTGCCCACCACCACGTGCACGCCGCGCTTGAGCGAATGCAGCTGCGGGCCGTAGCTCTGGCCGCCGTAGATCGGCAGCACCTGGAAGCCGGGGATGTGCGCGGCGTAGCGCTGGAACGCCTCGGCCACCTGGATCGCCAGCTCGCGCGTGGGCGCCAGCACCAGTGCCTGCGGCTTGCCCGCGCGCGGGCTGATGCGCGACAGGATCGGCAGCGCGAAGGCGGCCGTCTTGCCGGTGCCGGTCTGCGCCTGGCCCAGCACGTCGCGCCCTTCCAGCAGCGGCGGAATGGTGGCGGCCTGGATCGGCGAGGGCGACTCGTAACCGACATCGGCCAGCACGCGCAGGACATCGGGGTGCAGCGCAAGCGCGCCAAAGCCGGACGGAACCGGGGCGTTGTCGGAGACGGGGGATGACATGGGAACCTCGAAACAGGAAGCGGCACCGGCCAAGGCGGCGCGCAAGGGGGCATATTCTATCAGTCCAGCCGCCGGCGCGCCGTGGCCGCTGAACGTCGGGCGCGGCGGCCGGCTATCATCCGGGCGGATGGTCCGCACACGAGGCGAAGCTGATGAGCGCGATCGAGACTCTCTCCGAGCAGCGTTGCCACGGCGGCGTGCAGGGCTTCTACCGACACCACTCGACGAGCTGCGCCGGGCCGATGCGGCTGGCCGTGTACCAGCCCCCGCAGGCAGCCCGGCAGACGTGCCCGGTGTTGTATTACCTGGCCGGACTGACCTGCACCGAGGAGACCGCCACGATCAAGGCCGGCGCGCAGCGGCTGGCCGCCGAACTCGGCCTGGTGCTGGTGATGCCCGACACCAGTCCGCGCGGCACCGGCATCGACGGCGCCGCCGGCGACTGGGAATTCGGCGAGGGCGCCGGTTTCTACGTGGACGCCACCCAGACGCAGTGGGCGGCGCGCTTCCGCATGCACAGCTACGTCGCGAACGAATTGCCGGCGCTGATCGCCGAACACTTTCCGGTCGATCCGGCGCGCAGCGGCATCTTCGGTCATTCGATGGGTGGGCACGGCGCGCTGACGATCGCGCTGCGCTATCCGACGCGCTACCGCGCGGTCTCGGCGTTCGCCCCGATCGTGGCGCCCAGCCAGGTGCCGTGGGGGCGCAAGGCGCTGCCGCGCTATCTGGGTGCGGACGAGCGCAGCTGGGCCGACTACGACGCCTGCGAGCTGGTGCGCCGGCAGACCTTCCCCGGCACCATCCTGATCGACCAGGGGGAGGCCGACGCGTTTCTGGAAGCGCAGCTGAAACCCGAGTTGTTCGACCAGGCCTGCGCCGAGGCCGGTCAGGCGCTGCTGCTGCGCCGGCATCCCGGCTACGACCACAGTTACTGGTTCATCAGCAGCTTCATCGACGATCACCTGCGTCATCACGCCGAGGCTTTGGGTCTGACGTGATTGCGCCCCCGATGTTGCAAACGGCGCGCTGCTTGATCCGCCTGGCGGAGCCGGTCGATGCAGCGAAGTTGCTGGGTTACCGGCTGGAGAACCGCGAGCATCTGGCTGCGTGGGAGCCTTCGCGCGAGGCGAGTTACTACACACTGGAACACTGCGCGCAGACGGCGGTTGAGGCACGCGAGGCGGCCCTGCTTGATCGCGGATATCCCTTGATCCTGTTCGATCGCAGCGGTGAGGGGATGCTAGTGTAGTGCTGCATTCTGTTTGGAACTTAAGCGGCGATTGGCGCGGATAACCTTTTGGAGGATATCGCGCGCGCTCTTGGTCCAGATGAAGGGCTTGGGTTGGATGTTGTGGTGAGCGACGT
>JAJYSM010000060.1 GCA_021793575.1 Pseudomonadota bacterium | reverse complement strand
GTCGCTCACCACAACATCCAACCCAAGCCCTTCATCTGGACCAAGAGCGCGCGCGATATCCTCCAAAAGGTTATCCGCGCCAATAGCCGCTTAAGTTCCAAACAGAATGCAGCACTACACTAGAATGCCCGGATGCGCACGCCACCGATCGTCCATGCCACGCGAGACGTCGACAACAGCAGCTTTCTGCGTGTCGAGCAGCTCGATCTGGAATTTTCCAACGGCGAACGCCGCACCTACGAGCGGCTGAAGGGCAGCGGGCTGGGCGCGGTGATCATCGTGCCGATGCTGGACGATGACACCGTGCTGCTGGTGCGCGAATACGGCGCCGGCGTCGGCCACTACGAACTCGGCCTGCCGAAGGGCCGGCTGGATCAGGACGAGACCGCCGAGCAGGGCGCCGAGCGCGAGTTGAAGGAGGAGATTGGCTACGGTGCTCGCCGGTTGAAGATCCTGCACAACCTGTCGCTGTCGCCCTCGTACATGACGCACATGACGCACGTGGTGCTGGCGCAGGATCTGTATCCGGAGCGCCTGCTCGGCGACGAGCCGGAAGAGCTCGACGTGGTGCCGTGGAAGATGGCCGAACTGCATACCTTGCTCGGTCGCGATGACGTCACCGAGGGGCGCTCGATCGCCGCGCTGTTCATGGCCCGCGAATACCTCGCCGGGCGCTTCCAGCGCACATGAGCACGGCGCCAGCCTTCGCCCGCCAGATCGGTGACATCGCGCGCGCCGCCGGCGCGGCGATCCTCACCGTGTATCGCAGTGATTTCGCGGTGCAGACCAAGCTCGACGCCTCGCCGCTGACTGCCGCCGACCTGGCCGCCCAGCAGGTCATCATGGACCGCCTGGCCCTGCTCGACCCGCGGCTGCCGGTGCTGTCGGAGGAGGCCAAGGCGCTGGCCTGGTCCGAGCGCCGGCACTGGACGCGCTACTGGCTGGTCGATCCGCTCGACGGCACGCGCGAGTTCGTCAAGCGCAACGGCGAGTTCACCGTCAACATTGCGCTGATCGACAATGGTCAGCCCGTGCTTGGCGCGGTGCTGGCGCCGGTCAGCGGCGAGCTGTATATCGCCGAGCGCGGCCACGGCGCGTGGCTGCAGGCGCAGGCGGGCGGCGACTGGCAGCGCCTCGCCGCACGCCGCCTCACCGCGCCGGCGGTGGTCGCCGGCAGCCGCTCGCACGGCGCCAACACCCAGGCCCTGCTGCACGCGCTGCTCGGTGACGATTACCAGCCGCTGCCGATGGGTTCCTCGCTGAAGTTCTGCCTGATCGCGCGCGGCGCGGCCGACGTCTATCTGCGCCTGGGCCCCACCAGCGAATGGGATACCGCCGCCGCGCAGTGTGTGCTGCAGGAAGCCGGCGGCGCGGTGCTCGATCTGCAGGGCCAGCCTTTCACCTACAACCGCGGCGAGTCGCTGCTGAATCCGGAGTTCATCGCGGTGGGCGATACCAGCGTCGACTGGGCGGCACGGCTGCATGCGGCTTTGCCTGCGTGATTTCGATGCAAGTCGAGACAAGCGTGGCCCCTCATCCCGGCCTGCTCCGCGACGGGGAGCAGGTGTCGCGCTTTCGATGGAATTTCCTCGCGCATGACTGACCGCTACACGCTCGACGATCTGCTCGCGATCATGGCGCAGCTGCGCGATCCGCAGTGCGGCTGCCCGTGGGACGTGCAGCAGGATTTCGCCAGCGTCGCGCCGTACACCATCGAGGAGGCCTACGAAGTGGCCGATGCGATCGACCGCGGCGACTTCGACGACCTGCGCGACGAGCTGGGCGACCTGCTGCTGCAGGTGGTGTTTCATGCGCAGATGGCGCACGAGCAAGGGCTGTTCGGGTTTGCGGACGTGGCGCATGCGATCAGCGCCAAGCTGGTGCGGCGCCATCCGCACGTGTTCGGCGACGTGCGCTACGCCGACGCCGCGGCGCAGAAGCAGGCGTGGGAGGCGATCAAGGCCGCCGAACGCCAGGGCGGTGGTGCGCCGCCGGACGACAGCGCGCTGGCCGGCGTCTCCAGCGGCCTGCCGGAATGGCGGCGCGCGCTGAAGCTGCAGCAGCGCGCGGCCAGCGTGGGCTTCGACTGGCCCGATGCGCAGCCGGTGCTGGCCAAGCTGGCCGAGGAAATCGAGGAGGTGCGCGCCGAGTTTGCCCACGGCGCCGACCCGGCGCGGCTGCAGGACGAAATCGGCGACGTGCTGTTCGTGATGGTGAACCTGGCGCGGCATGCCGGCGTCGATTTTTCGTCCGCGCTGCGGCACGCCAACGCCAAGTTCGAGCGCCGCTTCCGCCAGATGGAGCAGCTCGCCGCCAGCGCGGGCGGCAGCTTTGGCGAGCGCACGCTGGCCGAACAGGAGCAGCTGTGGCAGCAGGCCAAGGCGCTGGAAGGCAAGCCCTGAAGCCGCGCGCTTCCGCTTCGTTCGATCGGCTCCGACGACATCCAGACCCACGGCATCAAGGGCGACGCCAGCATCGGCTCCGCGCGACGACGAGAGAGCCGGCCTCTCAGCCCAGCCAGTGCCAGGCCAGATATACCAGCGGCGCGCTCACCAGCAGGAACGGGATCGACACCAGGTGCAGCAGTCGCAGCCCTTGCGGCTGCTTCGCCAGGCGCAGGGCGATCAGGTTCGCCAACGAGCCGATGGCCACGCCGAAGCCGCCCACGTTCACCGCCACCGCCAGCGCGATCGCGTCGGGCGTGCGGTTGAGCAGCAGCACCGTCGCCGGCACGTTGCTGATCAGCTGCGAGGCCACGATGCCGCTCACATACAGCGTCAGCGGGCGCTTGAAATCGAGCTGATCCAGTACGTGGCGGATCAGCGGCAGCTCGGTGAAATGTCCCAGTCCTAGGAAGATCGCGGCAAACGTCAGCAGCAGCAGCCAGTCGATCTTCGCCAGACTGGAGCGCGCCAGCAGGGCAAAGATCAGCAACAGCATGACGGCGCCCAGCGGTGCCCGGTGATACTCCATCAGCAGCACCATGCCGGCCAGCGCGGCCATCGACCACGCGCCCAGCCGCCGCGACGTCACCTGGCCGTCGATCGTGTCCGGCGTCAGCTCCACCCGCTCGCGCGGCAGCCACAGCAGGGTGAACGCCGCTACCAGCACCAGCATCACGGCGGTGGCCGGCAGCATCGCCAGCACGAAATGCAGAAACGGTAGCTGCGCGTGCTGCCACAGCAGCAGGTTCTGCGGATTGCCGATCGGGCTCAGGGTGGAGCCCGCGTTCACCGCCAGCGCCTCCAGCACCACCATGCGCAGCACCGGCAGGTTGGACATGCCGCCGATCGCCAGTGTCAGCGGCACGATCAGGAACAGGCTGACGTCGTTGGTCAGCACCATCGACAGCAGCGCGGTGGCCGCCACCAGCAGCAGGCCCAGGCCGCGCATCGAGTGCGCGCGGGCGACCACCGCCACCGCCGCGTGCTGCACCAGCCCGCTGTCGCGAATGCCCTGGATCGCGATCAGCAGGCCCATCAGCCCGGCCAGCGTGGGCAGCTGCAGCCAGCCCTGATATTTCGTCAGCGGCTGCGGATCGAGCAGCGCCAGCGCCAGCGTCAGTGCGCCGAAGACGAGCAGCAGCCACTCGTTCCGCACGAAGGCGCGCCAGTCGTTGTCCTGGCGGGGGGGCTGACTCATGGCCGCGCGGGAACAGCCGCATGTTGTGGGAGCGACTTCAGTCGCGATGTTTCAGCTTTGATGTAGCCCGAGCGCACGAGCATCGCGACTGAAGTCGCTCCCACAAGAACAGCGCTCACCACTCCTGCAGGCCTTCGATCTCGTACAGCCTTTTCCAGCTTGGCCGTGCGCGCACCAGGTCGGCCAGCCGCTTCAGCGCCGGCCACTGGTCGACCGGACGCGGCATGTTGCGCGACCAGCGCATCAGCATCGTCAGCAGCAGGTCGGCGCCGGAAAACTCCGCGCCCAGCAGATACGGGCCGTGCGCCTGCAGCTGCGCATCGAGCTGGTCCCACACGCCTTCGATCTTGCGCTGGATCGCCGCGCGCGCTTCCGGCGTGTGCTCCGGGGCGCCCAGCTCCGGCGGATAAAACCACAGCCGGTAGGTCGACATCAGCGTGTTGCTGAGAAACACGATCCACTGGTACCACGCCGCCCGCCCGGGCGTGCCCGGCGCCGGCGCCAGCTGCGCCTCGGGATGCCGTTCGGCCAGCAGCATCAGCAGCGCCGCCGACTCGAAATACGCGCGGCCGTCGACCACCAGCGTCGGCACCACGCCGCGCGGATTGAGCTTGAGGTAGTCCGCATCGTGCTGCGCGTCGGCCGCGAAATCGACCAGCCGCAGCTCGTGCGGCGCGCCGATCTCCAGCAACGCCAGGTGCACCACCATGCTGGCGGTGCCGGGGGAGTAGTAGAGGGTGTACATCGAAGCTCCGGGTGTGGAGGAACCGTCGCGCTCAGACATTGATTTCATGCTCAATGGCGCGCTGGATCAGCTGATTGAGGCTCACGCCCTCGGCGGCGGCCGTCTCGACGGCGCGCGCGTGCAGCGATTCCGGCACGCGAACCTGGAACTTGCCCGAGTAGGACTTGTAAGGCTCGATGCCCGCCGCCCGGCACGTCTTCAAAAACAGCCGCAGCGATTTCGCGCCCTCGACGCGCATCCTGGCTACGCTGTCGGCATAGAAATCGGCGCCGCCGTTGAGGCCGACAAACTCCCCGCGCAGCAGGCCCTGATCCGGGTCGAAGTGGACGATGGCCTTGTGGCCATCGATGGTCATCATGTTCATGGTGTGACTCCGTGACTTTCCAGCCAGCGCCGTATGCTTGCCACTGCACCCTTGTCGGTATCCGGTGAAGGATGCGGCCGGTGGAATACCTGCACCTGGCCAAACAGGATCACCGCGATCCGCGAACCTTCGCGCTCGGCCAGCTTTGCGCCGAGCGCCACGAACAGCGCTTCGATGTCCTTCCAATGTATGTTGGCCGGCGTCGGTCGGCCGTAAATGGCAACCAGGGTCTTGGCGTGCTTCCGTTTCACGTGCAGATGGTACCGAATACTGGTACCGCCTTTCAAACCGGTCACCCCTCGCGCAACAGCCGCATCGGCGACGTCCGCGTCACCTGGCGGGTGCCGGCCAGACCCAGCAGCATCACCGCCAGCGCGGCGCCGAGGGCGGACAGCGCCAGCGGCCACAGCGGCGGCACGAAGCCGTCGATGTGAAACACCGCGTGGCCCAGCCACAGGCCGGCGCCGGCGGCGCCCAGGGCTGCCGTGAGGCCGGCGACCAGGCCGAGCAGGGCGAACTCGCAGGCGGCCGCCGCGCGCAGTTGGTTGCGGCGCGCGCCCAGCGTGCGCAGCAGGGCCGCTTCGTGGCGGCGTTCGGCGGCGCTGGCGGCGAGCGCGGCAGCCAGCACCAGCGCGCCGGCGAGCAGGCTGAAGCCGAGGATCCAGCGCACCGCGTTGCCGACGCGGCCGATGATCTCGCGCACGCGGTCGAGCAGCGAGTCGACGTCGACCAGGCTGAGGTTGCTGTAGTCGCGCGAGAGCCTGGCCAGCGCGGTGGCGTGTCCGCGCGGCAGATGGAAGCTGGCCAGCCAGGTGTGCGGCAGCGCGTCGGCGTGGGCTGGGTCGAGCAGCAGAAAGAAGTTGACCCGGAACGAACTCCAGTCGACCTTGCGGATGCTGCTGACGGTGGCGGTGAGGTTGCCTTCGCCCACGTTGAAGCTCAGCGTGTCGCCCAGCTTCAGGCCGAACATGTCGCGCCACAGGGTGTCGATGGACACCTCGGCCTGCGCCGGATGCGCCCCCGGCCAGTGGCCCGCGACGATCCGGTTGCTGGGCGGCAGGTCGCTGGCCCAGGACAGCCGCAGCTGGCGGTCGGCCCAGTCTTTCGCACGCGCGTCGTGGAAGCTGAGGCTGTCGACCGGCTTGCCGTTGATCGCAGTGAGCCTGCCCACCGCCAGCGGCAGCATGTTGAGCTGGTCGGCGCCGATGCCGGCCAGCGCCTGCGCGAAGCCGGCGCGCTGCTCCGACTGCAGGTTCAGCGCGAACCAGTTCGGCGTGTTCGCCGGCAGCTCCTGGCGCCAGCCCTGCAGCAGCGACGGCGCCACGATGGCCAGCAGCAGCAGCGCGCACAGGCCGAGGCTGAGCGCGGTGGCCTGGATCAGGCTCAGCGTGCGCCGCCGCGCCAGCGCGGCCAGCCCCAGCCGCAGCGCTGGATGCGCCCCGGGCGCCACGCGGCGCGCGATCCACAGCAGCAGCGCGGCGAGCAGAGCCGCCACCACCGCCACGCCAAACAGGCTGGCGGCGAGGATGCCGGCCAGTTGCAGCGAGCCGCTCTGGTTCCAGATCAGCGCCAGCGCCACCAGCACGGGCACCAGGTACAGCGCATCGAAGCGGCGCACCCGCCGCGGCAGGCTTTGGCGGAACACCGCCACCGGCGGCACCTCGGCCAGCCGCGCCAGCGGCGGCAGCGCAAAGCCGATCAGCACCGCGATGCCCATCGCCGCGGCGGCGAACGCGGGCCCCAGCGGCAGCACGGTCGGCACGCTGGCGAACAGCTGGCTGGCCAGCAGCCAGGCCAGTTGCGACAGCCCCAGCGCCAGCAGCAGGCCCAGTGCGGCGGCGGGCAGGGCGAGTGCGCCGAGGGTGTAGATCAGCAGCCCCAGCACGCGCCGACGCGAGGTGCCCAGCGCGCGCAGCAGCGCCACCTCGTTGGTCTTGCGGCGGGCGTAGCGCTGCGCCGCCAGCGCGATCGCCACGCCGGCGAGCAAGGCGGACAGCAGCGCGGTGAGGCGCAAGAACGCGCCCGCCCGATCGAACGCGCTGCGCATGCGCTCCTGCGTCTGCTCCGGCGTGATCAGCTGCGCACCCTGCGGCAGGGTTTGCGACTGCGCCCAGTCGCGCCAGGACTGCACCGCGGCGGGCGCCCCGGCCAGCAGCAGCCGGCGGCTGGCGCGGCTGCCCACGCCGAGCAGGCCGGCCTGCTCGGCGTCGGTCAGGCTCATCAGCGCGCGCGGCGCCAGCGCCAGCAGCTCGCCGCCGTCGGGCTGGCGCAGCAGCTCGGCGCCGATGGTCAGCTCGCGCCCGCCCAGCTGCAGCGGCTGGCCAACTTTCAGGTTCAAGGCCACCAGCGCGCGGTGGTCGAGATAGACCGTACCCGCCGCCGGCGCATGGCCGCGGTACGCGCGGCCGGTTGCATCGGCCAGCTCCAGCGTGCCGCGCAGCGGATAGTGCGCATCGGTGGCCTGCACCTCCAGCAGTTGGGTCTGCTGATGGGCGAACGCGACCGAGGGAAAGCTGGCGGTGTCGGTGAGCTGCAGGCCGCGCTGGCGCGCCTGCGCGGCAAACACGGGCGGCAGCGGCTGCGGCGAGGCGATGCCGATGTCGCCGCCGATCAGCTCGGCGGCGCTGGCCAGCATGCCGCGCTCGATGCGGGTGGACAGCGTCGCCACCACGCCCAGCGCCACCACCGCCAGCACCAGCGAGGCGGCCAGCGTGCGCAGCTCCGGCAGATGCCATTCGCGGCGCAGCGTGCGCAGCGCCAGTCGCAGCAGGTTCATGCGGTGGCGCCGGTCAGCGACGGCAGCACGCGGCCCTCGTCCAGTTCGATCCGCCGCTCGCAGCGCGCGGCCAATGCGGCGTCGTGGGTCACCAGCACCAGCGTGGTGCGGTGGTCGCGGTTGAGCGCGAACAGCAGGTCGATGACGTGATGGCCGGTGCGCTGGTCGAGGTTGCCGGTGGGCTCGTCGGCAAACAGCACGCGCGGGCCGTGCACGAAGGCGCGGGCGATCGCCACGCGCTGCTGCTCGCCGCCGGACAGCTGCGCCGGGTAGTGCCGCCGCCGCGCGCCCAGCCCCACCGCCTCCAGCGCCGCGCGGGCGCGGCTGCGCGCGTCGCGGCTGCCTTCCAGTTCCAGCGGCAGCATCACGTTTTCCTCGGCGGTGAGCGCCGGCAGCAGGTGGAACGACTGGAACACGAAGCCGACCAGCCGCCGGCGCAGGTCGGCGCGCGCCTCCTCATCGAGCCGCTCCAGCGCGTGGCCGTCGAAGCGGATGCCGCCGCCGCTGGGAGTGTCCAGCCCGGCCAGCAGGCCGAGCAGGGTGGTCTTGCCGGAGCCTGAGGCGCCGACGATGGCGAAGCTCTCGCCGGCGCGGATCTGCAGGCTCACGCCCTGCAGGATCGCCAGGCGGCCCTCGGGGCCGCTGACCGACTTGCTAACATCGCAGGCCTCCAGCAAAACACGGGAAGAATCAGTCATGCGTCGAAGCCTGGGCCGGTGGGTGATGTGGGGTTTGCTGCTCGGTGGCATCGCCAGTGCGCAGGCGACGGCGCCGAAAACGCGGCTGGCGCCGACCGTGCTGGTGCTGGGTGACTCGCTGTCGGCTGCGCACAACATACCCGTCGAATACGGCTGGGTGAGCCTGCTGGATGCGCGTCTGGGCAAGATGGTG
Source organism: Pseudomonadota bacterium (assembly GCA_021793575.1). Lineage (GTDB taxonomy): Bacteria > Pseudomonadota > Gammaproteobacteria > Xanthomonadales > Rhodanobacteraceae > Rhodanobacter. Next base: position 9,079 of record JAJYSM010000060.1, on the reverse strand, counting down.
CCGAAGTGGACGGCGATCAATGCCAGCATCAGCGGCGAGACTTCGCTGAGCGGGCGCAACCGCCTGCCGGCGCTGCTGCAGAAATATCATCCGCGCGTGCTGGTGCTGGAACTGGGCGCCAACGATGGTCTGCAGGGCCTGCCGCTGCCCGCGCTGCGCGTCAACCTGGACGCGATGATCGCGATGGCGCAGCGCACCGGCGCCCGCGTGCTGCTGCTGGGCATCGAGCTGCCGGTAAACTACGGCCCGCAGTATCGCGACGGCCTGCGCGCGGTGTATGCCGGGCTGGCCGGCAGCCGCCACACCGCGCTGGTGCCGTTTCTGCTCGACGGCGTGGCGCTGGACCCGGCGCTGATGCAGGCCGACGGCCTGCACCCGCTGGCGCAGGGCGAGCCGCGCGTGCTGGACAACGTGTGGCCCTCGCTGCAACCGCTGCTGCACTGATCGGTCATCCCGAACGCGCTCCGGATCAGCCCTGCCACTTTCACGCCACGCTCACTTGCGGGACGGTTAGATCTTCACATATGTGAAACCACCCCGTGAGAGCAACTTATGACGGTACATGACGAGCAAGCGGGCCTGATTCTGCTGGTGGAGGACAACCGCCAGATCGCCGAAATGGTGGGCGAATTCCTCGAGCGACGCGGCTACTCGGTCGACTACGCGGCCGATGGCGTCAGTGGCCTGCATCTGGCCGTGTCCAACAGCTACGACGTGATCGTGCTGGATCTGATGCTGCCCGGCCTGGACGGGCTGGAGGTCTGCCGCAAGCTGCGCAAGGAGGCCAAGAGATCCACCCCGGTGCTGATGCTCACGGCCCGCGACACGCTGGAAGACAAGCTGGTCGGCCTCGAGGCCGGCGCCGACGATTACCTGGTGAAACCCTTTGAAGTGCGTGAACTGGAAGCGCGCGTGCGCGCGCTGATCCGCCGCGATCGCCGCCAGGTCTCGACCGAGGTGCTGCACGTGGGCGACATGATGCTGGACACCGCCACGCTGCGGCTGACCCGCGACGGCCAGGAGCTGATCGTGTCGCCGATCGGCCTCAAGCTGCTGGCAATCCTGATGCGCGAATCGCCGCGGGTGGTCAGCCGGCGCGACATCGAGCGCGAGATCTGGGGCGACACGCTGCCCGATTCGGACACCTTGCGCTCGCATCTGTACAACCTGCGCAGGGTCATCGACAAACCCTTCGCGCGGCCCCTGCTACATACGATCCATTCGGCCGGTTATCGCCTCGCGGATCTCGAATCAGAGGTGGCATCGACTTCACAGACGGCTTGATACAGGCACCGCAAAGGCCATGAACAACAGCGGCAACGCGGCAACCACCTTCCGTGTAGGGGCTTTCCGGCGGCGCATGACATGGGTGTTCGGGCTGCAGTTTCTGGCGGTCGCGATCACCTGCGTCATGGGTATCTATGACGCGGCACCGCTGGCGGCGGTGATCGCGGTGATCGTGATCACCACCGTGCTGGCGTGGTTGGCCACCCAGCGCGAGTGGCGCCCGATCAGCGCGCTGGCGCGGTTGATCAATGACTGGGACGAGTGCAAGCCCGATCCGGAGGCGCTGCAGCCGCAGCGGCTGTCGCGCCACACCGATGCCGACGTCGCCTCGCTGGCGCGCGGCCTGCACGGTTTCGCCACCCGCATTGCCGACTACAACCAGCGCGAACGCAACTTCACCCGCGACGCCAGCCACGAGCTGCGCAGTCCGCTCACCGTGATCAAGATGTCGGTGGACATGCTGGTGGAGGAAGCGGGCCTGACCGATTTTGGCAATCGCTCGGTGTGCCGCATCCAGCGTGCCGCCCGCGAGCTGGAGACGCTGGTGGAAGCGCTGCTGATCCTGGCGCGCGAATCCGACCCCGGTGTCGACACCGAACGCTTCGTGGTCAACGATGTGCTGGTGCAGGAGCTGGCTTCGGCGCGCGACCTCCTGGGTGGACGTCCGATCGAGCTGCAGCTGCAGGAACCCGCGCGCTTCGCGCTGATGGGTTCACGACGGGTGTTTTCAGTGCTGTGCTGGCAGCTGATCCGCAACGCCTGTCAGCAGACCGAGCAGGGGCGTGTGGTGGTCACGGTATTTCCGGGCATGGTGGCAGTCAGCAATCACGCCGCGCTGCAGACGGCTGGCGATGGCTCCGGACCGCTGCGCCTGCATGGTGCCGACCGTCATGGCTTCGAGCTGGCGATCGCCCGGCGCATCAGCGACCGGTTTGACTGGCCGCTGGAGCTGCAGACGCTGGCCGGGCACGAAAACATCGCGCGCATCCGCTTTCCGCATCCGCTGCCGGCCGACGCGCTCGTCGCGGAATTGTAGGAGCGCACCCTGTGCGCGATGGCTCTGGTGGGAGCGACTTCAGTGGGAGCGACTTCAGTCGCGATGTTCTTGCGCTCCGGCTAGATCAAAGCTGAAGCATCGCGACTGAAGTCGCTCCCACAAAAAAACCATCGAGCCCAGGGTGTCGCCTGCAAAGTCAGCTGCCCGCCAGCGCGGGATCCACCGCAAACGCGCAGCCGGTTTTCGCTTTCACGTCGGCCAGGCTGACGCCCTCGTGCAGCTCGGTCAGCACCAGTCCCTCGCCCTTGTTGACCTGGAACACGCACAGGTCGGTGATGATCAGATCCACCACCTGCTTGCCGGTGATCGGCAGCTCGCACTGCTCGCGGATCTTCGGTGAGCCGTCCTTCGCGTTGTGCTCCATCAGCACCACCACGCGCTTGACGCCGCTGACCAGGTCCATCGCGCCGCCCGGTCCCTTGACCATCTTGCCCGGCACCATCCAGTTGGCCAGATCGCCATGCGCGGAGACTTCCAGCCCGCCCAGGATCGACAGGTCGACGTGGCCGCCGCGAATCATCGCGAACGACTCGGCGCTGGAGAAGAAGCTCGAACCGGGCAGGGTGGTGATGGTCTGCTTGCCGGCGTTGATCAGGTCCGGGTCGACGTGCGCCTCATCCGGAAACGGGCCGATGCCCAGCAGGCCGTTCTCCGACTGCAGGGTGACGTCGATGCCTTCGGGGATGTAGTTGGCCACCAGGGTCGGAATGCCGATGCCGAGGTTGACGTAGAAGCCGTCGCGCAGTTCCTTTGCCGCGCGGCGCGCCATCGCGGTGCGGATCGGGCTCTCCTTGCCGGTGTTGGCGCCGGCGATGGTGCGGAACTCGATGCGCTTCTCGTAGCGCTCGCCCTGGATGATGCGGTCGACATAGATGCCGGGTACGTGGATCGCATCCGGCGCCAGTTCGCCCACCTCCACCAACTGCTCCACCTCGGCCACGCACAGCTTGCCGCAGGTGGCAATCATCGGGTTGAAGTTGCGCGCGGTTTCCCGGAACACCAGGTTGCCCAGGCGGTCACCCTGCCACGCCTTGACGATCGAGACATCGGCGTGGATCGCCTCCTCCAGCACGTACTCCTTGCCGTCGAAAACCTTGGTCTCCTTGCCCTCGGCCAGCTGGGTGCCGAACGCGGTGCGCGTGTAGAAGCCGGGGATGCCGGCGCCGCCGGCGCGCAGCCTTTCGGCCAGTGTGCCCTGCGGCACCAGGTGCAGCTCCAGTTCGCCGGCCAGCACCTGGCGTTCGAACTCCTTGTTCTCGCCCACGTAGGACGCGAACACGCGCTTGACCTGGCGCGTCTTCAGCAGCGGACCCATGCCGAAATCGTCCACGCCGGCGTTGTTGCCGACGATGGTGAGGTCTTTCGTGCCGGCCGCCAGCAGCGCGCCGATCAGGTTTTCCGGAATGCCGCACAGGCCGAAGCCGCCGGCGGCGATCGTCATGCCGTCGGTCAGCAGCCCGTCGAGGGCCGCCGCGGCGCTTGCGTACACCTTGTCCATCGCGAAGCCTTTCTGCAGGAAGATTCAGCTGCCAAGGATACGACGGATTGCGTCGTACCGACCTCGTACCAAGGTCGCACACAGCCGTCCGAGCCTGTGCATGCTGGGGTCAAGCGCGGCTGGTGGGCCAAACGGCTCAGCCTCTCAGTCCTCCCGCTCCGGCCTTTCGCGTACCGGGTGCTTGCTCAGCTTGCGCTGCAGGGTGCGGCGGTGCATGCCGAGGCGGCGGGCGGTCTCGGAGATGTTGCCGTCACATTCGGTGAGCACGCGCTGGATGTGCTCCCACTCCAGCCGGCGCAGCGCCAGCGGCGCCTCGGGCGCGTCGGGCGGCTCGTACTCGTCGGGATCGGAGCTGTCGCCGTCGAGCAGGGCGCGCACCACCGCGTCGGCGTCGACCGGCTTGGACAGATAGTCATGGGCGCCGCGCTTGATCGCCTCCACCGCGGTGGCGATCGAGGCGTAGCCGGTCAGCAGCAGCACGCGCAGATCGGGCACCAGCATGTGCAGCTCCGGGATCAGCCGCAGGCCGTTCTCCTCGCCCAGCTTCAGATCGAGCACGCAGTAGCGCGGCTGGTACTGGCGGGTGAGGGAGCGTGCCTCGTCGAAGGTGCTGGCCGTGATCACCTCGAAACCGCGCGAGCCGAGCGCGCGTGCCAGTACGCGGACAAAGGTGGGGTCGTCATCGACCAGCAGCAGCGGGCGTACCGTGGTGGCCTGGGGCAACTCGGTCATCGGGGGGTCCTTGAAGTGGTTCAGTCGTCATTCTTGCCGGATACGGCGGCACTTGCACGCGTACCGCGCCGGGTTACCCGTTGGCTGCGGTTGGCATGGGACGTAGCACGCGGATGCGCAGTTTGCCAGCTTCGGCAGGGTGCTTCACCTGTCTTTAGCTCTGGGCCTTCGCTCCGCGATCGCGAGAGGCTGTCTTGAGCGGCAGCCGGACGGGCGCCGCTGCTTCATGGGGCGGCGATCACCGCCAGCGGCAGGCGCAGGCACATCTCTGTGCCGTGGCCGGTGTTGCGCGCGATCAGTTCGCCGTTGAGGCGTTCGGCAGTGGCCTCGGCAAGCGCCAGGCCGATGCCGAGACCGCTCTGCTTCTGCGACTGCCCGAGTAGCGCCAGTTCACCGCTGGCGGCATAACCGGGGCCGTCATCGCACACGTTCAGCTGCAGCCAGCCGCCCGTACGCGACACGTGCAGCGCCACTACGCGCGAGTCGCGGCTGATCGAGGCATCGGCGGCATTGTTGAGCAGGTTGAGCAAGGCGTGACGCAGCCCCGGCGGCGTGCGCAGCACGGTGCTGGCGGTGACATCGTCCAGCTCCAGGGTCAGCTCGGCCTCGGGGCGCAGCAGCTGGAAGCGCTCCAGACAGCCGTGGATGAATTGCGCCACGCTGACCCGTTCGGACTCCTGCGACAGCTGCGCCTTGCCGAACGCCACCATCTCGCGCAGGATCGTGCGGCAGCGATCGACCTGACCTTCCAGCAGCTCAAGGTCCTCGGCCAGCAGCGTGTCGCCGGCGTGTTCGCGGCGTAATTCGGGCAGCAGCGTGCGCATTGTCGACAGCGGCGTGTTGAGCTCGTGCGCGGCACCGGCGGCCTGGGTGGCGATGGCCAGGATGCCCTCGTCGCGCAGCGCGCGCTCGCGCACGCGCTGTACTTCCAGCTGCTGCAGCCGCACCGCGTGCGCCAGCCGGTTGATGAAGAAGCCCAGCAGCAGGGCGGTGATCACGAAGTTCACGCCCATGCCGACGGCGTGCAGTGAGAGACCGTTATTCAGCTTGCTGTACATCGGTATCGGCAGCGGCACATGCCATTCCAACAAAATCAGGTAGGCGACACCGGCCAGCGCCGATACCGCCAGCAGCGCGCGCACCGACAGCGCCGCGGCACTCAGCGCGATCGGCACCAGCAGCAGGGTGACGAACGGGTTGCTGGCGCCGCCGGTGAAGTACAGCAGGTAGCCCAGCACCAGCGTGTCGACTGCGATGTGGCCGACGGTTTCCACTTCGCCCACCGGCCACGGCTGGCCGAGCCGCCATGCGGCGAATACCGCGAACACCCCAAGCAGACCGATGCCCAGCAGCAGCGGCAGCAGCGGTACGTGCAGCTGCATCCACCATGCACACACCAGTACGGTCATGCTCTGTCCGAAGATCGCGCTCAGCCGCAGCCACGCCAGCGTGCGGGTCAGGGCGAAGGGACCGATGCGGGTGCGCAAGGAGGTGGGATGATGCGGCATGATGCAGGCCCGAAGGCCGCCTCCCGTGCCGGCACGGCAGGCGGCGTTGTGGTCGTATGGCCTACTGTTCCGAGCGGACCGTCGGCAACGGACTATGGGTGGCGATGTTGTGCGCGTGGTGCTGGGCGGACAGTTTTTTCATCAGCGGCAAGACGGCCAGCGCGATCACGGTGCAGGCGATGCCGGCCCAGCCCAGTTTGGCGAACAAGGCGGTGTAGATCGGCATGGTCTGCAGCGGGTCGGTGATATTTTGCGGGATGCTGGCAAAATTGGCGACGATGCCGCCAAGGTACTGGGACACGCCCGAGGCGACGAAATAGGCGCCCATCATGAAGCCGCCCATCCGTTCCGGCACATAGCGCGCAATCATCGCCAGGCCCAGACCGCTGACCAGCAATTCTCCCAGCGACGATGCGCCATAGCCCCACACCATCACCCACGAGCTGGTCTTGCCGTCGACCGCGAAATGGTTGGCCCAGCTGTAGATGAAGAAACCGAGCGCCACGGCGGCGAAGCCCAGTGCGAACTTGGTCGCGATCGACATGTCCTTGCCGTTGCGTCCTGCGGCGTTGTAGAGCAACGCCAGGATCGGACTGAGGATGAAGATCCAGATCGGATTGAACGACTGGAACTGCGCAGGTGACCAGTTCCACAGATGGAAGCCGAAGACGTCGAAGCTCGGATTCACGTTGCGCAGGGCAAACAGGTTCAGCGACGTCGACATCTGCTGGTAGAAGATGAAGAAAAACACCGTCTGCACGGTGAGTACCAGCGCAGCGATCAGGCCGGCGCGCTCGGAGCGTTCGCTGCTGCTGATCAGGTAAGCGAAAATGCCCAGTACCACCGCACCGGCAAGGTAGACGAAAACTCGTGCGACGGCCTCGTGGTTGAGGACATAAGCCGCGGCAAATACGGCCAGCATACCCACGCCCAATACGGCAGTGAGCTTGCCGGAGTGCACGGGTTGCTGGTCGGGCGTCGAGCCGACATGGTTCAAGGTGTGACGCATCACCATGTAATTGGCCAAGCCCAGCAGCAGGCCGAACGCACAGACGGCAAACGCAGCATGCCAGCCCAACTCATGGCCGTACTTCTGATTGACGTAGTCCTTGATCCATGGCGTCAGCAACATCGAGATGGTCGAGCCGATATTCACTGCCATGTAATAGATGGTGAAGGCGCTGTCGATCTTGGAGTCGTCGCCGTCATAGATCTTGCGTACCAGGTTGCCGGCGTTGGGTTTGAACAGGCCGTTGCCAACCACGATCACACCCAGCGAGCAATACAGGAACCATATGCTTTGGCCAGGCACGGCCATCAGCGCATAGCCGACCGACAGGATGGTGGCGCCGAGCAGCATGGTGCGCCGGGTGCCGAGTACCTTGTCGCCGACCCAGCCGCCGATCGCAGGCGCCACGTAGATCAGGGCTGCCGCCGCACTCCAGACCAGGTTGGCCTTGTCGTCGGGAAAACCCAGCCGCTGCACCATGTAATAAATGATGAGCGCCTGCATACCGTAGTAGCCGAAGCGCTCCCACATCTCGATGAGGAAGACGGTGCTGAAGGAGCGGGTCTGCGAAACGGGCGGATTCTGGATTGCCATGAGTGTTTCCGTGCGTGATTCTGGCCGTGGCGGCGCGGCGACACCGCCGGTTCAATGCAGGCCCGCAGCGGGCCATAACCGACGCAGCGTACCCGATTCGCCACGCGGTGGTAGCTGCAGCGCGGCGTGACAAAAGCCGGGCGCTGGGGTGTGGCGGCTGTGGCGGCAGGCACCGGGCTGGCCACCGCCGCGCCGCCGGGCCCTGTGGCATGATTCAGCGCCTGCGCCCGCCCGCTTTTCCACGGAGCCCTGTCCGTCATGCCGATCCGCCAACATTTGTCGCCGCCGCCCGGCCGCATGGCCCGTTGCGATGGCCATGCCGGCGCGCGTCGGCTTGACCGAGGCGTTTGACGCCCGATGGCCGCCGAGGGTTTTCGCGGTCCCAGGCAGTTGTGGAAAGCCTTGCAGTGGTCGATGAAGGGCCTGCGCGCCGGCTGGCAGCACGAGGCGTCGTTCCGGCTCGAAGCCTGCCTGGCAATCGTGCTGGTGCCGCTGGGGCTGTGGCTGGGCCACAGCCCGTTGGAGAAGCTGGCACTGGTCTTTGCGCCGATGCTGGTGCTGTCGGCCGAGCTGCTCAATTCGGCGATCGAGGCGGTGGTCGACAAGGTCAGCCCCGAGTTTCACGAACTGGCCGGCCGCGCCAAGGACATGGGCTCGGCGGCGGTGTTCGTGCTGCTGCTGCTGGTGGTGCTGAGCTGGGGGCTGATCCTGCTGCCGCGCTGGCTGTGAGCGTGCCGCTGCCGGCGCGCTCATTGCATCGCCACGGCCCGGATGCTGCAATGCCGTTCTACCGTCATGGAGTGCTGCGATGAAAACCCTGCGTCTGCTCGTGCTGCTGTTGCTCGCCGTGATGCTCAGCGGCTGCGGTTACAACGCCATCCAGCGCCAGGACGAGGCGGTCAAGGCGGCCTGGTCGGAGGTGCTGAACCAGTATCAGCGGCGCGCCGACCTGGTGCCGAACCTGGTCAATACGGTGAAGGGTTACGCCCAGCACGAGGAAAAAGTCTTCGTCGAGGTGACCAACGCGCGCGCGAAAGTCGGCAGCCTGCAGGTCAACGCCGACACACTGAACGATCCGCAGAAGCTGCAGCAGTTCCAGGCGGCGCAGGGCGCACTGGGAAGCGCGCTGTCGCGGCTGATGGTGGTCAGCGAAAACTACCCGCAGCTGAAGGCCGACGGCCTGTTCCAGAACCTGCAGGCGCAACTGGAAGGCACCGAGAACCGCGTCACCGTGGCGCGCAATCGCTATGTGCAGGCGGTGCAGCAGTACAACACGATGATCCGCAGCTTCCCGAGCAACCTGACGGCCAAGATGTTCGGCTACAAGGTGATGCCGAATTTCAGCGTGGACAACGCCAAGGCGATCTCCACCGCGCCCACGGTCGACTTCGGCA
>JAJYSM010000120.1 GCA_021793575.1 Pseudomonadota bacterium | reverse complement strand
TCGTGGTCACTTCAACCCGCGCGGCGTCAAGCGCAAGATGAGCAGCTTCAACGTCCGCCATCGCGGTGTGTTGCTCCACCAAAAGCATCAGCCTGTGCCGGTGCTTCGTATCTGAACAGTATTGGGGCTACCTCGGAATCGAGAAATATTTCCTGCGCAAGATCCGCCGCATCGAAAGCGCTACCCAGAGGCTGGCTGTCGGCGATCTCGGTGCCAGGGTCGGCCTGGCTGGACATGACGAGCTCGACCATCTGGCGCGCTCGTTCGACGCGTCGGCCGCGGCGCTGCAGGCGCAGGAGTTACGGCTGTCTGAGATGAATGCGGAACTGCTCAGGGTGAACCGCTCGTTGCGGGTGCTGTCCGCCGGCAACAAGTCGTTGCTGTTCGCCCAGACCGAACAGGATCTGCTGGACCGCATCTGCCGCGACATTGTCGAGGAAGGCGGTTACCTGGCGGCCTGGATCGGCTTTACCGGGCCGGACCGTGACAAGTACCTGCATACGGTGGCGTCGTATTCGACCACCACCGATGTGGCCGAACAGATTGACTGGAACACGGCCGGCAATGGCCTGCAGCCAGTAATCAACGCGGTGCGCAACGATGAAGTGCTGGTAATCAACGACACCCGTGCCGAGATCGTGAATCCGCGCCTCGGTGAACAGGCAGCGAAGTTCGGCTACCGCTCGGTGATCATCCTTCCGCTGCACCTGGAGGGGAAGCCGTTCGGTGCGTTGATCCTCACCGCGCGCGACAAGGACGAATTCAGCGGCCTCCAGGTCGAGTACCTCAAGGAAACCGCCGCTGACACCTCCTTCGGTATCGACCTGTGGCGCACCAAGGGCGATCGCAACCGGCTGGTGTTGATGGAGGGGCATCATGAGCTGGTGCTGCGCAACGCATTGGAAGAAGCGCTGCGCGCGATCGCGATGACCATTGAGATGCGCGACCCCTACACCGCCGGGCATCAGCGCCGGGTTGGCGATCTTGCCAAGGTGCTGGCGCGGGAACTGGGGCTGGGTGTCGAGGAGGCTCACGGCGTCTACCTGGCAGCGATCGTGCACGACATCGGCAAGATTGGTATTCCGGCAGAGATCCTGGTCAAACCGACGCAGCTGAGCGAGATCGAGTACGCGATGGTGAAGGGCCATGCGGCGATCGGTCATGAGATCCTCAAGGGCGTGCATTTCCCGTGGCCGATTGCCCAGATGGTGCATCAACACCACGAGCGGATGGACGGTTCGGGCTACCCCCTGGGTCTGCACGGCGGCGAGATCACGTTTGGCGCACGGATTCTGGCGGTGGCGGACGTGGTCGAGGCCATGTCGTCGCATCGGCCGTACCGGCCACAACTGAGTTTGGAGGCGGCGCTGCAGGAGATCGAGAAGGGGCGGGGCACGCGTTTCGATACCGCCGTGGTTGACGCCTGCCTGAAGCTGTTTCGCGAAGACGGGTTCATGTTTCCGTAAGTGCTCGGCGGCGCTACGACAAGACGGGGGCGGGTTACCTCCATGCGTGCGATGCGCTGCCAGTCCTGCGAATGTCTGAAATGAGTCGGGAACAGCCCTTCGCAACGTGTTCGTCCGCCATCGAACAACTACCGCCGTCGGCCACTCGGTGTTGAGCCATGGCTACGAATGCAGCGCGACGAAGACGCGACCGCCGGTCTACTCATGTGCGGCGTCTTTTGGACCATTTTCAGTGACCGCTCAGGACTGCAGCTGGCGGCGCCATTGCGTTGAAACATGCCGAACTGTCCCCGCTCCCATGCGGCGCACACCATTGCACTCATCGCGTCTTCGTTATGCGACCGGGTCGGATTCCGCCTCCCGCTGCCGCTGCGTGATTGCTCTGGGTCAGGCCTGCATTGCCGTCCGGCGCCATCGCCGCGACAATGCAACCGGTGCATATCGTCACTCTCAAATCCTCGGGCCGCCAGTTTCCGGTGGCGGCCGGTGAAACCGTGCTGGAAGCGGCGCAACGCGCCGGCGTGGCGTTGCCGTATTCGTGCCGCGCCGGCGTCTGCGGCAGCTGCAAGGCCACCCTGCTGGAAGGGCGCTGCGAGTATCCGCGCAATCCGCCGGCGGCGCTGAGCACGGATGCGCAGGCGCGGCACGCGGTGCTGCTGTGTCAGGCGGTACCGGCCAGCGACCTGTTGCTGGAGGCGCGCGAGGTCACCTCGGTGCACCACGTGGCGCGGCGCCAGCTCGACGTGGTGGTGACGCAGAAGTGGCGGCTGGCACCGGACGTGATCGGCCTGCGCCTGCGCCCTGCGGCGGGCGAGGCGCGCCTGCGTTGGCTGCCCGGGCAGTATCTGGATGTGCTGCTGGAAGACGGCAAGCGGCGCCCGTTCTCGATCGCCAACGGCGCGCAGGCCGAGAGTGCGCCGCCGGATGGCGGCCCGCTGCACGGCATGATCGAGCTGCACGTGCGCCACGTGGCCGGCGGCGGCTTCACCTCGTGGGTGAACGACCGCCTGCAGGTCGGCGACCGGCTGCGCATCGAGGGGCCGCTGGGCACCTTCGTGCCGCGCGAGGATTCGGAGCGGCCGATGCTCTTCATGGCCGGCGGCACTGGCTTCGCGCCGGTCAAGGCGATCGTCGAGCACTTCATCGGGCTGGGCACGCGGCGCCCGATGCAGCTGTACTGGGGCGCGCGCAGCGTGGCCGATCTCTACCTGCGGCCGCTGGCCGAACGCTGGGCGCGCGAGCATCCGAATCTGCGGTTTCATCCGGTGGTATCCGATTCCGCGCCGGCCGCCGCGGCCGACGGCCTGCGCTTTGGCCTGGTGCACGAGGCGCTGCTGCAGGATCAGCCCGACCTTGCCGCGCACGATCTCTACATGGGCGGGCCGCCGGCAATGATCGAGGTGGGCCGGCGCCTGTTTCTGGCGGCCGGGCTGCCGGAGTCGCGGCTGTACTACGACTCGTTCGAATACGCGCCCGACGTGCTGGCGCAGATCCTGGCGGCGCGGGCTGGCATCAACGCAGCCCCGGTCAGGTAAGCGGGATTGGTTTCTGTGGGAGCGGCTTCAGCCGCGATGCCCTTGTTCTGATGCTGCATCAAGGCAAAGGCATCGCGACTGAAGTCGCTCCCACCAGCCCTGCAGTCAATGCTCTCAACTTAAGCGAAACACCCTCGAAAATGCTTGCTTATTGATGCGTTGACGGTTACGATGAGTCATCATAACTCATTGATAAATAAAGACTATGAACTCAAACACTCGATCCCG
>JAJYSM010000059.1 GCA_021793575.1 Pseudomonadota bacterium | reverse complement strand
GGGACATCCAGCCCTACCTGGGGTGGATCGGCACGCGCTGGTTCGTGCTGCCCAATCCCACCTACGGCAGCTGGGAGCCCGCGCTGTTCAACAACGACTGGACCGCGCCGCGCGAGCAGCGGCGGCGGCAGAAGATCGCGGCGCTGCGCGACCAGTGATGTAGAAATATTTTTATATTGATCATGCATTTGGCAATATAAGCAAAAGTGTTGCCTCAAGTTTGGCCAGCCGCTAACATGACCCGGGCCAAACCCTGCTGACCAATGTTTTTGCAGGCAAGGCCATTTCCCTTCCGGCTTGACCGGATTCCCCCGCGCGGCTCCGGCCCGCGGGGTTTTCTTTTGGCAGCTGCGGCCGATCGTCTACCGCGCCCTTGTCCGCTGCCGCCGCGGCACTTACCCTGCCCGCTCGCGCCACAGCGCCCGCGCCCGCGGTCGTCACCCCCCTCGTGCGAGTACAGCCCATGCGGCATGCCTTTCTGCGCCATCTTGCGCTGTCATTGTTCGTGGTGCTGCTGCTCGGCGCCTGCCACGGCAGGGACAGCGACACCCAACCCGGCGGTCGCACGCCCGAGGCCGCCGTGCAGTCCGCGATCAACCTGCTCAAGGCCGGCAACTTCGGCGGCTTCTGGAAGCACACGCTGCCGCCGGCCGATTACGCCACCCTGCGCGCCGACTGGCAGCGCCACCAGCAGAGCCAGCCCGCCGTCACGGCGCAGGACCGCGCCCGCTTCAGCGCGATCATGCAGCAGCTCACCGCGCCCGGCGCGCAGGCCAGGCTGTACGCCGAACTGCAGCCGAAGCTGACCCGCATGCAGCAGCAGTACCAGGATCAGCTGCCGGTGCTGCTCAAGGTGGGCGCGGCGCTGCTGAAAAGCCGCGTCGCGCAGAATCCGCAGCTGACCGCCGCGCAGAAGGCTCAGGCCAGCAGCGTGCTCGACGTGCTGGAACCGTGGGCGCAGCAGGCGCCGTGGTTCGACCTGGCCAGGGCGAAGCAGGCGATCGGCGTCACCGTGACCAGCGCGCGCACGCTGGCTCTGCAAAGCCCGGATCAGCTGCGCGCGATGGATTTCGATACCGCGATGGGCAAGTACGCGCAGGGCTTTGCCGGGCTGCGCCAGCTGCTGGCGATCTACGGCCTGTCGATCGACGACACGCTGAATTCGGTCCGGCTCACCCAGCTCTCGCGCAGCCACGGCCACGCCGTGGTGAAGATCGACTACAGCCTGCTCGGCAAGCCGCTGTCGACCGAGTCGCGGCTGGTCGAGCAGGATGGTCGCTGGTACAGCGAGGACCTGCTGAACCACCTGCGCGCCTCCACGCAGACAGCGAACGCGCCGGCCGGCAACGCCAGCGCGGCGACGGCGCCGGTCGCCGCCGTGCCCGGCCCGGTGGCGGGCACACCGCCCGCGGCGCGCTCCGTCGCCGCGAAAGACTGAACGGCGCAGCCGTTAGAATAGGCGGATGCCGACCCTCTCCACCGCCGACTCCAGTCCCCGCCAGCGCGCCCCCTGGTGGTTCAACCTCGCCGGGCAGCTGCTGCAGCCGTGGGTGCGCATCCGGCGTGAACCGGCGGAGCCGGCGGCGCTGCTGCGCGCTGGCGTGCCGGTGTGCTACGTGATCGAACGAGATGGCTTTTCCGATGTGCTGATCCTGCAGCGCGCCTGCCGCGAGGCCGGCCTGCCCAACCCGATGCAGCCACTGGCCGGCACCCGGCGCAAGCGCTCGGTGTTTGCGCTGGCGCGGCGCGACGGCTGGATGCTGGGGCGCAACCGCAAGCGTGCGCCACACGAACCGCTGCGGCAGCTGGTGCGTTCGCTGGAGGGGACGCCCGAGCGCGACGTGCAGCTGGTGCCCGTGTCGATCTACGTCGGCCGCGCACCGAGCCGCAACAGCGGCTGGTTCCGCGTGCTGTTCTCGGAAAACTGGGTGATGGTCGGTCGCTTTCGCCGGCTGCTGGCGCTGTTGTTGAACGGGCGCGACACGGTGGTGCATTTCGCCGCGCCGGTGTCGCTGCGCAGCGCGCTGGACGAAGCGGCCGAGGTGGCGCCGGAGCGCTTTACGCGCAAGATCGCGCGCGTGCTACGCACACACTTCCGTCGCATTCGCGCGGCGGTGATCGGGCCGGATCTGTCGCACCGGCGCACCGTGGTCGATGCAGTGCTGAATGCCGAGCCGGTGCGCGCGGCGATCGCCGCCAGCGCTGCCAAGGAGCGCATCAGCGAGGCCAAGGCGTGGCGCAAGGCGCAGAAAATGGTGTTGGAGATCGCCGCCGATTATTCGCATCCGGTGGTGCGTTCGGCCTCGTTCGTGCTGTCCAACTTCTGGAACAAGCTGTACGACGGCATCGCCATGCACCACTTCGACCAGGCGCGCGCCGCCGCGCCCGGCTACGAAGTGGTGTACGTGCCCAGCCACCGCAGCCACGCCGACTACCTGCTGATGAGCTACCAGCTGCACGTGTCCGGCGTGGTGGTGCCGCACATCGCCGCCGGGGTGAACCTGAACCTGCCGCTGATCGGGCCGATCCTGCGCCGCGGTGGCGCGTTCTTCATGCGCCGCAGCTTCACAGGCAATCCGCTCTACTCGACCGTGTTCAAGGAATACCTGGCGCAGCTGATCGACCGCGGCGTACCGATCGAATACTTCACCGAGGGTACGCGCTCGCGCACCGGGCGATTGCTGTCGCCGCGCGCCGGCCTGCTGTCGATGACGGTGCGCGCCTTCCTGCGCGCGCCGCACCGGCCAGTGCTGTTCCAGCCGGTCTACATCGGCTACGAGAAGCTGATGGAGGGCAACTCCTACATCGGCGAACTCAGCGGCAAGCCAAAGGAGAAGGAGTCGCTGTTCGGCCTGCTGCGTGGGCTGCGCGGGCTGCTGAAGCAGCGCTTCGGCCACGTGGCGCTGAACTTCGGCGAGCCGATCGCGCTGAACCCGCTGCTCGACGCCGCCAGCCCGGACTGGCGCAGCGCCACGGCCGCCGATCCCGATGCCAAGCCGGAATGGCTCAACGGCGTGGTGGATCGGCTGGCCGGGCAGATCAACATCAACATCAACCGCGCCGCCGACGTCAATCCGATCAACCTGCTGGCACTGGCGCTGCTGGCCACACCCAAGCACGCGATGGCCGAAAGCGACCTGTTGGCGCAGCTTGATCTCAGCAAGGCGATGCTGGAGGAGCTGCCCTACTCCGACCGTGTCACGCTGACCCCGATGCATCCGGCCGGCATCATCGGCTACGGCGAGCAGATGGGCTGGATTCACCGCGTGCAGCACCCGCTCGGCGACGTGCTGAGCGCCAGCGGCGAGCAGGCGGTGCTGCTGAGCTACTTCCGCAACAACGTGCTGCACCTCAGCGCCAGCGCGGGCTGGGTGGCCTGCTGCTTCCTCAACAACCGGCGCATGTCGCGCAGCTCGGTGCTGCGGCTGGGGCGGATCATCTACCCGTTCATCCAGGGCGAGCTGTTTCTGCCGTGGGACGAGGAGGGCTTCAGCGCCCAGCTGCAGGCGACTATCGACTTCCTGGTGCGCCGCGGCCTGCTCGAATCCCGCGGCGACGGCCGCGTGCTGGAGCGCAGCCCCGGCCAGGAGGACGGCGCCTACCAGCTCAAGACCATCGCGCGCAGCCTGATCCAGGCGTTCGAGCGCTACTACATCACCATCGCGGCGCTGACCAAGAACGGCCCGCACACGCTCACCGGGGCCGAGCTCGAGAACGCCTGCACGCTCACCGCGCAGCGGCTCAGCCTGCTCAACGAGCTGTCGGCGCCGGAGTTTTTCGACAAGGCGCTGTTCCGCGGCTTCATCCAGAAACTGCGCGAGCGCCGCGTGGTGTGGACCGACGATGCCGGCAAGCTCGACTACGACAGCGCGCTCGAGGGCATGGTGCGCGACGCGCGGGTGATCCTGTCGCGCGAAGTGCGCCACTCGATCCTGAAGATCACCCCCGGTGGCGACAAGGATGCCGCCAGCGCCGAAGGACGCAGCGGCGAGGCGACGGGAGCGCCGACCGCCGGCTTCGTGCCGGCAGATGCCTCCAGCGCCGAACTGCACCAGCGTCACGTCGCCAGCGAGCACCACTTGCACGCGCCGGTCGCCCACCCGCACGTTACCGATGCGGCCGTGAGCGCCGACGCCGACCGCACGACGCGCGGAGACTGAGCGCCTCGCCACCGCGGGTGCGGATGCGCGCCGCAGCACGACGGCACTGGCGCCACGCTGGCATGCGGCACGGCACGATGACGCCGCCCGCCGCGCATGCCTAAGATGGACGCCCGTCCCGTCGGAAGCGCCTGCATGAATCGTCGCCTTGCCCCCGTCGCCGCACGCACCCGTGCCACCCTCGCCGCCGCCGGCCTCATGCTCGCGCTGCCGGCCCTGGCCCCGGCCGCCGACGCGCCGGCCAATCACGACGTCAGCGTGCTGCACTGCGCGCGGCTGATCGATCCGGCCGCCGGCAAGCTGCTCGGCGAGACCACTCTGATCGTCGACGGCGGCCGCATCCGCGAGCTGCATGCCGGCAGCGTGGACACCCGGCCGTATCAGGTGGCCGCCACCGCAGCGGGCGGCCGCTATCGCTACGTCGACCTGCCCGATGCCACCTGCCTGCCCGGCCTGATCGACGCGCATACCCATCTCACCGACCAGACCAGCCCCAGCGCCTACACCGACCAGTTCCGCTGGAACACTGCCGACTACGCGATCCGCTCGACCGTCTACGCGAAGCGCACGCTGCTGGCCGGCTTCACCGCGGTGCGCAACGTGGGCGACAACCGCAACGACTCGATCGCCCTGCGCAACGCGATCAACGCCGGCATCGTACCGGGGCCGCGCATCTTCACCGCCGGCGTGCCGATCGGCAGCACCGGCGGCCATGCCGATCCCACCGATGGCTACCGCCAGGACCTGGCCGGCAACCCCGACCCGGCCGACGGCATCATCAACAGCCCTGCGGACGCCTGGAAGGCGGTGCGCCAGCACTACAAGGACGGCGTGGATCTGATCAAGATCATGCCCTCCGGTGGCGTGCTGGACGAAAGCACCAGCGCCGACAACCCGCAGATGACGATCGAGGAGATCAAGGCGGTAGTCGCGGCCGCGCACGACTACGGCTTCACCGTGGCCGCCCATGCGCACGGCGCCGAGGCGATCCGCCGCGCGGTGCTCGGCGGCGTCGACTCGATCGAGCACGGCACCTTCATGAACGCCGAGGACATGCAGCTGATGAAGCAGCACGGCACCTGGTACGTGCCCACCATCATCGCCGGCAAGTACGTCGAGGAGATGGCCGCCAAGCCCGGCTACTACCCGCCGCAGGTGGCGGCCAAGGCCCGGCTGGTCGGCCCGATCATCCAGGCCACCGCGGGCCGGGCGTACAAGGCCGGCGTGAAGATCGCCTTCGGCACCGACGCGGCGGTCTACCCGCACGGCCAGAACGCGAAGGAGTTCAAGTACATGGTCGACGCCGGCATGCCGCCGATGTACGTGCTGCAGGCCGCCACCACGCACGCCGCCGAGTTGCTGCACCAGTCCGGTCAGCTCGGACAGATCGCGCCCGGTCGCCAGGCCGACGTGATCGCCGTCCCCGGCAACCCGCTGGACGACATCACCGCGATGCAGCGCGTCAGCTTCGTGATGAAAGGCGGCGTGGTGTACAAGCAGGACGGCCAGCCAACCCTGCTTTGAGACGCTCTCGCCAACAGCTGGCTGGCTGCAAGCAGCGGTTTTTGTGGGAGCGACTTCAGTCGCGATGCCCTTGCTTTGATGGTCGCCGAAGCGCAAAAGCATCGCGACTGAAGTCGCTCCCACCACTGAAGTCGCTCCCGCACGCCTCAGCAATCCGCGTCGAGCGGCCCATCCTGTACCATCCCGCCCATGAACGAGCAGCCCAGATCCGCCCCGGAATCGACCACCCACTTCGGCTTTCGCGACGTGCCTGTCGCCGAGAAACAGAAGCTGGTGGCCCAGGTCTTCACCTCGGTCGCGCGCAGCTACGACCTGATGAACGACCTGATGTCGTTCGGCATCCATCGCCTGTGGAAGCGCCATTTCGTGGCGGTCAGCGGCGTGCGTCGCGGCGACCGCGTGCTGGACCTGGCCGGCGGCACCGGCGACATCGCCGCACTGATCAAGCCGGTCGTCGGCGACGCGGGCGAAGTGGTGGTCGGCGACATCAACGCCGCCATGCTGGAGGTCGGTCGCGACCGCCTGACCGACCGCGGCCTGGTCGGCGGCCTGCGCTGGGCGCAGCTCAACGCCGAGGCGCTGCCGTTCCCGGACCACAGCTTCGACGCCGTGACGATGGCGTTCGGCCTGCGCAACGTCACCGACAAGGACAAGGCGCTGACCGACATTTGCCGCGTGCTCAAGCCCGGCGGCCGGCTGCTGGTGCTGGAGTTCTCGCGCGTGCAGAACGAAACCTTCGGCAAGCTGTACGACTTCCACTCGTTCAAGGTGCTGCCGAAACTCGGTCAGCTGTTCGCCGGCGACGCCGACAGCTACCAGTACCTGGCCGAGTCGATCCGCAAGCACCCCGACCAGCAAACCCTCAAGGGCATGATGGAACGCGCCGGCTTCGGCCGCGTCGACGTGCGCAACCTGAGCGGCGGCATCGTGGCGATCCATCGGGCGTACAAGTTCTGATGACGGGTTCGTGCCGGGCGCGGGCTGGATCTAGCCCGTGCGCAGATCGGCGCTGATCTCGCCGAGCGCGGCGATCTCGTCGTCGTGGCCCTGGTCGCGCCACGGCTCGGCCAGCGCCTCGGCGTACCAGCGCTGCATCGAGGGCCGCGTCAGCATGCGCTGCACGTAGGCGGAGCACGCCTCACCCAGCGCCAGCCCGTAGGTCTGCACCCGAAACACTACCGGCGCGTAGAACGCGTCCACTGCGCCGAACTGTTCGCCGGCCAGGAACGGGCCGCCGAAACGGCGCAGTCCCTCGCTCCACAACTCGTCGATGCGGGCGATGTCGGCGGCGAGCGCGGGCGACGGCTGATGCAGGCGCACGCGCAGACCGCAGCTCATCGAGCACTGCTGGCGCAGCGCGGGAAATCCGCCGTGCATCTCCGCCGTGGCGCAGCGCGCCCACGCGCGCACAGCAGGATCAGACGGCCATACGGCCGGATGACGCTCGGCCAGGTATTCGACGATGGCCAGTGAATCCCAAACCACGGCATCCCCGTCGTGCAGGCACGGCACCTTGCCGTTGGGCGAGAACGCGCGGAACGCCGCCCAGTTGCTGCCCGGTGCGAACGGATGCATGCGCTCGCGAAACGGCAGGCCCAGTTCGGTCAGCAGCAGCCACGGCCGCAGCGACCAGGACGAGTAGTTCTTGTTGCCGATGTGCAGCTCGAGCATGTGAGGTTCCTCCGCGATCGGTCAGTTCTGTTCGCAGACGGCCGGCACGGGCACGGCACGCCGGCGCGTGTTGGCGAGCACCACGCCGAGTACGGTGATCGCGCCGCCGACCAGGGTCAGCACGCCGGGCTGCTCGTGCAGCCAGAGCCAGCCGATCAGCACCGCGATCGGCGGCGAGAAGTAGATGAAGCTGGACACCTGCGAGGCCGACGCCCGTCGCAGCGCGGCGTTCCACGCCAGGTAGCCGACGAAGGTGGGCGCGATGCCCAGCCACAGCAGCGCGGCCACGTGCGACCACGGCGCCGCGTGCAGCGCCGCCGGCAGGCCGCCGGCAGGCCGCCGGCAAACGGCAGCGTGCCCAGCGTGGCAGCCAGGAAGGTGCTGGCGGTGACGGCGAGCATGCTGCTGCGCGCGAAGTAGGGCTTCTGCGCCACAAAGAAAATCGCCGAGGCCAGCACGCTCACCAGCACCAGCGCCGCCATCGGCTGGAACTTCACCTGTCGGCCGCTGGCCAGCACCACCAGCACTACGCCGACCAGGGCTACCCCCAGACCGGTCAGCGTGCGCGCGGACAGCCGCTTGCCCAGCCACACCGCTGACACCGCCGCGGTCGCCGCCGGCGCCAGCGATATCAGGATCGACGCGGTGCCGCTGGCGATCCGCGTTTCGGCGTAGTTGAGGCACAGGTGGTACACGCTCAGGCCAACCACCCCGAGCAGCGCCAGCGCCGGCCAGTCGCGCCGCGCCGGCAGCGGCACGCGTTTGACCGCCAGCAGCGCGAGGAAACACAACGAGTCGATCGCCAGCCGCGCAAACGCCACCTCGCCCGGGGTGAACGAAGCCAGCGCATAGGCAATGCCCGCGTACGCCGACGACCAGGTCAGCAAGGCGATCGCGATATAGCTGAGGGTGCGCCCGTCGAGGCGCTCGGTGTTACGCATGGAGTGGAGTCCGTAGCGGAAAAGCGTGACGTAGTTTGACGCATCGCGCCGCCTGCGGCTGTCCGTTTCTGCACATGGGCGCGGCACGGCTGGCGGATCCGGCCCGGGCCGACCGTGCGACCATCCATGCCATCCCCTTGCCCCGACACCGAGAACCCGCATGCGCACGCTGTATCCCGAGATCGAGCCGTACCGCAGCCAACGCATCGCGGTCGATGCGCGTCACACGCTGCGGGTGGAGGAATGCGGCAACGCCGCCGGCCTGCCGGTGCTGTTTCTGCACGGCGGGCCGGGTGCGGGGCTGGCGCGGTATCACCGGCGCTTCTTCGATCCGGCGCGCTACCGCGTCGTGCTGTTCGACCAGCGCGGCGCCGGCCAGTCCACCCCGTTCGCCGACCTCACCGACAACACCACCTGGCACCTGGTCGCCGACATCGAGACGATCCGCCGGCAGCTGGGCATCGAGCGCTGGGTGGTGTTCGGCGGCTCGTGGGGTTCCACGCTGGGGCTGGCCTACGCGCAGGCGCATCCCGGGTGCGTGCTGGGACTGGTGCTGCGCGGCATCTTCCTGTGCCGGCCGGCGGAGATCCGCTGGTTCTACGAGGAGGGCGGCGCGTCGTGGCTGCTGCCGGAAAAATGGGCGCGCTATGCGGCCGCGATCCCCGCCGACGAACGCGGCGCGATGATGCAGGCCTACTGGCGCCGCCTCACCGGCGACGATGAAGCGGTGCGGCTCGCCGCCGCGCAGGCGTGGGGCGCGTGGGAGGGCGGCGCCATCACGCTGGAGGAAAGCCCCACCACCGAAGCCGGCTTCGGCGCACCCGAGGTGGCGCTGAGCCTGGCGCGGATCGAGGCGCACTACTTCCGCCACCACGGTTGGCTGCAGCCCGACCAGCTGCTGCGCGACGTGCCGAAGATCCGGCATATCCCCGCCACCCTCGTGCATGGCCGCTACGACATCGTCTGCCCGGCGAAAAGCGCGTACGACCTCGCCGCCGCGTGGCCCGAGGCCGAGCTGCATATCGTGCTGGCGGGGCACGCGGCGACGGAGCCGGCGATCGTGGATCAGCTGGTGCAGGCAACGGACCGGCTCGCGGATCGGTTCGGGTGACGAACGGCCCCGACGCTCCGAGCGCCTTGCACCAAAAAATTTTCCTGAACGGGATTTTCTGGCCGCTTGCGAAAATTTTCTGTATAAATATTTCCTAAAACTTGTCTGTGATCGGCGTAAGGAAAGCCACCTTGCCTGAGCGCACCGCCATCATCCGCAGCACCGGCCACTATGTGGCGGGCTCCCTGGCAGGCAGCCGATACCGTGCCTTTGTGCCCGATCCGCTGCCGCCGCAACCCCCGCTGGATCTGGCCAAACCCAGCCTGGTCGCACGCAAGGAGCGGGCCGATCAGGCGCTGGGCCGGCTCGACGGCATCACCCTGATGCTGCCTGACACCGAGCTGTTTCTGTACCAGTACGTGCGCAAAGAGGCGCTGCTGTCCTCGCAGATCGAGGGCACCCAATCGTCTCTGTCCGACCTGCTGTTGTACGAGCTGGACGAAGCGCCCGGCGTGCCGCTGGACGACGTCGAGGAGGTGTCCAACTATATCGCCGCGCTCAACCACGGCCTCAAGCGGCTGCGCGAAGACGGCTTTCCGCTGTCGCTGCGGCTGATCCGCGAAATGCACGCGCTGCTGCTGCGCGGCGGCCGCGGCGCCAAAAAGCAGCCGGGCGAATTTCGCAGCACCCAGGTCTGGGTGGGCGGCGCCTCACCGGCGCTGGCGCATTTCGTACCGTCACCGCCGGAGGCGCTGGATGCCGCCCTGGACGCGTTCGAGCGCTATCTGCACACGCCCACCATCGACGCCTCGCCGCTGATCAAGGCTGCGCTGGCCCACGTGCAGTTCGAGACCATCCATCCCTTCAGTGACGGCAATGGCCGCCTGGGTCGCCTGCTGATCGCGTTGATCCTGTGCCACGAGGGCGTGCTGCGCGAACCCAGCCTGTACCTGAGCCTGTACTTCAAGCGCCATCGCGCCGACTACTACGACTGGCTCAATGCCGTGCGCGTCCATGGCGACTGGGAAGGCTGGCTGGGTTTTTTCCTCGACGGCGTGGCCGATACCGCGCAGCAGGCGGTGGACACCGCGCTACGCCTGCTGGCGCTGCTGCGCGAGGACCGCGCGCGCATTGCCGGCCTCGGTGCGCGCGCCGGCAACGTGGGCCTGGTGTTCGAGCAGTTCGCACGGCGCGTGCTGCTCGGCGTACCGCAGTTGCAGCCGCAGCTTGCGCTCAGCGCGCCGACCATCCGCGCCGCCATCCGCCTGCTGGAAGACATGCATGTCCTCAATGAACTCACCGGCCAGCGCCGCCATCGCGTGTTCGCGTACCAGCGCTACCTGGACATCCTCAGCGAAGGCGCGCAACCGCTGTGATGCGCACGCCCGAAACCACCATCGCACGATGAATCCAACGTCCGTCGCGGACCCACGCGGGAGCGGCAATGGCATACTCGCCCGCTGATAGATTGAGGCGGCTCAAGGAAGTTTCGGCGGAGGCAAACACCGCATGCGGTCAACTTCCGGTTTTTCAAAAGCCCCACCTCACCACGCTCACTCAAGCAATCGCCCATGACTCCTGCCACTCCCTCCCCTGCCCGCCCGCTCTGGCAACGCATGCTGCTGCGCCGGCTGAAATTCCTGGCCTGGCTGATCGCCGCGCTGGTCATTGCGCTCGGCGGCACCTACCTGTTCGCGCCGCAGTGGCTGCTGCGCGCAAACTTCGCGCGCGAGGCGATGGCCGCGCATCTGGAGACGCATTCAGTGCAGGCGGGCGACACCCGCTGGGTCTATTACGAAGGCGGCGACGGCCCGACCATCGTGCTGCTGCACGGCTTTGCCGACAGCAAGGAAGTGTGGCTGCCGCTGGCGAAGCTGCTGACGCCGCATTTCCACCTGATCATTCCCGACCTGCCGGGCTGGGGCGCGTCCTCGCGCCAGGCTGGCGCCAACTACGATGTGGACGCGCAGGCGGCGCGGCTGCAGGCGTTTGTGCAGACGCTGGGGTTGCAGCGCTTCGTGCTGGTGGGCCATTCGCTGGGCGGCGCGATCGCCGGCGTGTATGCGGCCGAGCACCCGGAGCATGTCGCCGAACTGGCGCTGGTCGACGCGTTCGGCCTGAAATACACCGAGAACGCGTTCGCCCGCGAGGCATTGGCCGGCAAGGACCCGTTCCTGTTCAGCGACCGCGCCGGCTTCGCCCGCGCCAGCGCGCTGGCGTTCGAGAAACCGCTGGACCTGCCCGGTCGCATCGTCGACGTGCTGATCCGGCGCAACCAGCGCGACAAGGCCTTTATCGAACAGAACTTTGCGCAACTGCGCCGGCCGTCGCAGTATCTGGCGCTGCAGAACCGGCTCGACCAGCTGTCGATGCCGGTGCTCGGCCTGTGGTGCCGCGACGACAAGATCATCGACATTTCCGCGCTGGACAGCCTGCGCAATGGCCTCACCCATGCCAGCGCGATCGCCAGCAGCACGCTCACCGGCTGCAATCACATGCCGATGCTGGAGCGGACGCAGGAAACTGCGCAGATCCTCACCGGCTTCGCGCTGTCACATTGATCCAAGCCCGGCGCGGTGCCGTCGCGGCCGTCCATACGCGGCGCCGGTCAGCTGGCAGTCAGCGACCGGCCACTGCCGGTTGTGATTTGCCGTCGGCAACATGTGACAATGCCCACCGGAATACGGAGACCGGCATGCGCCTTCGCACGAAGATGGAATCATGCAGCGACCGATGAGGCGACATCCTGCACGGGCAAGCCTGGAAGCCATCGTGCGGATGTCGTCCACGCGCACCAATTACTGGGCCGAAGTGGTGGTGGATTCGGCGCTGGCCGTGCTGCTGATCCACGAAGGCTGGCGGCGCCATACCGGCGGCGCGCTGACCGCCACACTGGCGATTCTGCTGGGGCTGTTTGCCTTCAGCTTCGTGGAGTATTTCTTCCATCGCTGGATGTTCCACACGCGTGTGCCGCTGTTTGCCGAAGGCCACCGGCTGCACCACGAGCGGCCGCTCGGCTACGACTCGCTGCCGTTCTTCCTGCCCGGCGCGGTGCTGCTGACGCTGACCGGCCTGGGCGTACTGATTCTCCCGGTCGGGTTTGCGCTGCTGCTGATGGGCGCGGTGACGCTCGGCTACATCGTCTACGGGCTGAGCCACTTCACCATCCACCACGTGCGCTTCAAGCAGCCGCTGCTGCGCCGCTGGGCCGCCGGGCACCACGTGCATCATTACCACCCCGACAGCAATTTCGGGCTGACCACGCCGCTGTGGGACGTGCTGCTCGGCACGCGCTACGTGCGGCGGCCGCGCAAGCGCTGACGGCATCCGATCCGGGGCGTGCATGCGGCACAGCCGGGATGGCCTGCGAATCAGTCTGGCGCCGCGGCCAACTGCACAGTGGTTCAGTCGGCGACGTCGCCGATCAGGCGGTCGAGCTCGGCCTTGAGGATGGCGCCGTGCTGGCGCAGCCAGTCGCGCTGTTCGCGCCAGTCGGGAAACAGGTGTTCGACCTGCGCCCAGAAGCGCGGCGAATGATTGCGCACTTTCAGGTGGCACAGCTCATGCGCCAGCACGTAGCGCAGCGCGGCCGGTGGCGCCAGCGCCAGCGCCAGATCGAGGTTGATGCGGTCGCGGGTATCCAGGCTGCCCCACAGGCTTTTCATCGGGCGGATCTTCAGCGCGGTCGGCGCCAGCCCCAGCTGCGGCACGTAGCCGGCCAGCCAGCGCGAGACGTCGCGGCGGATGAGTGCCTCCAGATGCGAGGCCAGCAGGCCGCGGGCGATCGGCAGCGCGCGCGTGTGCGGGCGCGGGATCACCAGCGTGAGGCCGCCGTCGCACGTCTCGATGCGCGGGTACGGGCCCTCGGCCCAGTCCAGCGTGGCGGTCTCGCCGCGCAGCGGAAACTCGGTGGCATGGCCCATGCGCAGCGGCGGCAGCGGCTTGACGATCAGGTGCAGCTCGTCGAGCTTCTGCTCCAGCCAGTCCGCGTGGCTGCGCAGGAACGCGCTGACCTGGGCCGGATGGGTGCCGCGCGGGTACGACACGCGCGCGCCCTTGGTCGTGATGGTGAGGCGCAGCCGGCGCGCGCGCGGGTGGGCGGCTTTCAGCACCATGATGCTGTTGCCGCCGGCCGTCGCCAGTTCCAGCCAGTCGCCTTCCAGATGTTGCGCCATGCTGCTGTCCGAGGACACCTTGACCCGTGATTGCGGTTTGCTTCAACGACTGACGACAGCGATGCCTGCGGTCGGTGCCGGAGGGTCAGTATGCCGTTTTGGACGTCCGGATGGGGCGAAATTTTCGTTCAGCTGTCGGCCGGACGCGGCAGCCCGAACCACTCCTCCAGCTTGGCCAGCAGCCGCTGCAGTTCCAGCGTCAGCAGGGCGAAGCTGGCGTCCAGCTCGGCCTGGGCGTCCTGCTGGCTGTCGCCCAGCTCGTCCATCACCACGTCGAGGAACTTCAGCTTGCGGATGATCAGGTCCTCGCCGAGTACGAAGCTGATCCGCTCATCGAAGGTGAGACCGAGCAGGAACACCTGCTTGCCGTTGCGCAGATGCTCCTTGACCTCCTCGGCGTCCAGATCCTGCCGGCGGCACTTGGCGATCGCACCGGTGGCGGTGGCCGGGTCGCGCAGCTCGCACTCGTCGCCCAGGGCCAGCCCGGCCGGCAGGTTGCCGCTGGCCAGCCAGTCGGTCATCAGCACGCGCGGGCCTTCCTCCGGCGCCAGCGGCACCGCCGGGAAGCTGCCCAGCGCCTCGCGGACCTGGGTCAGCGCGTTCTCGGCCGACTTGCGGCTGGCGGTATCGAGCACCAGCCAGCCGTGCTTCGCATCGACGTAGGCGGACATGCGCGAGCTGCGCACGAACGCGCGCGGCAGCAGTTCGGTCAGCAGATCCTCCTTGATCCGCTTGCGCTCGCGGCCGCCGACCTTGCGCCCCTCCTCCGCGGCGATCTTCTGCACCTTGCGCTGCAGCTCCTCGTTGATCACCTGCGCCGGCAGCAGCTTGTCCTCGCCGCCCACGGTGAGCAGGGTGCAGTGCTTGACGGTATGCGTGAGCGGCAACTCCTCGCCGCGCCCGACCGGCGCCACGAAGCCCTTGGTGAACATTTCCAGCGGGCCGCAGGGGCGCAGCCGGTGCTCGCCCAGCGCCTCATCGAGACGCTTGAGATCGGTGGCCACGGCGGGGGAAAAACGGAACAGCGTGAGGTTGCGAAAAAACATTCAATATCCGGATGGGTTGCGGCCCGAAGGCAGAATTTTCAGGCGTCGCGCGGTGAGCGATGAGCTATCCGCGGCTGACGGTGGCTACCGCGGCGGCGACGGTTTCCAGGTTGTCGCGATTGAGCGCGGCCACGCAGATGCGGCCGCTGTCGAGCGCGTAGATGGCGTACTCCTCGCGCAGCCGCAGCACCTGCGGCTTGCTCAGGCCCGAGTACGAAAACATGCCGGCCTGGCGCTGGATGAAGCCGAACTGCGGCGCCCCGTGCGCGGCCAGCCGCTCGACCAGGCCGGCGCGCATGGCGTGGATGCGCGTGCGCATCGCGCCCAGCTCGCGCTCCCACTGCGCGCGCAGCTCGGCGCTGCCGAGCACGCCAGCAACCAGGCTGGCGCCGTGCGCGGACGGGCTGGAGTAGTTGGCGCGTATGGTCTGCTTGATCTTCGACAGCAGCCGCGCCGCCTCCTCGCGATCGGCACCCACCATCGACACCGCGCCGACCCGCTCGCCGTACAGCGAGAACGACTTGGAGTACGAGTTGGCCACCACGAACGCCTCGATGCCCGACGCCGCCAGCAGGCGGATCGCGGTGGCGTCCTGCTCGATGCCCTGGTCGAAGCCCTGGTAGGCGAGGTCGACGAACGGCAGCAGCCGGCGCTCCTGCATCAGCGCGACCACCTGCTGCCATTGCGCCGCGTCCAGATCGACGCCGGTGGGGTTGTGGCAGCACGCGTGCAGCAGCACCACGGTGCCCGCTTCCAGCCGGCCCAGATCCTCCAGCATGCCGGCGAAATCGAGGCCGTGGCTGGCCGCGTCGTAGTAGCGATAATCCAGCAGCGCGAAGCCGGCGGTGCGGAACACCACGTGATGGTTGCCCCAGCTCGGGTTGCTGATGGCGATTTTCGCGCCCGCTCCGGCCACCTGCCGCAGCAGGTCGGCCGCCACCCGCAGCGCCGCGCTGCCGCCGATGGTCTGCGCGGTGGCGACGCGCCCCGCGGCCAGCAGCGGCGAATCGGCCCCGAACAGCAGCTGCTGGGTGAGCCGGTTGTAGGCCGGCAGGCCGTCGATCGGCAGGTAGCCACGCGGTTTTGCCGCCGCCACCAGCGCCTGCTCCACCGCATGCACGCTCGGCAGCAGCGGGATCTGCCCCTGCTCGTCGACGTAGATGCCCACGCCCAGGTTGATCTTGCCCGCACGGCTGTCGGCCAGGTAGGTCTCGGTGAGGCCCAGGATCGGATCGCCCGGGGCCATTTCAACGGATGCAAAGAAGGACACGTCGGATACTCGAAGCAGGTGAAAGAAAAGATGCCGGCAGCGCTCGGGTCAGGCCGGCGTAGGCTGCACGGCGAGGGCGGCGAAATCGAACAACTGGCGATCGGCCAGGTGCGAGGGTGACACATGCGCCAGCGCGCGGAAAATGTTCTCGCAGCGTCCCGGCTGCGCCTGCTCCCATTCGGCCAGCAGGCGCCGCACCGCCTGGCGCTGCAGGTTGTCCTGCGAACCGCACAGGTTGCACGGGATGATGGGAAACTTCTGCTGTACCGCGTATTCGGCGATGTCGGCCTCGCTGCAATAAGCCAGCGGCCGAATCACCACGTGGCGGCCGTCGTCCGAGCGCAGTTTGGGCGGCATCGCCTTCAGCTGCGCCTGGTAAAACAGGTTCAGGAAAAACGTGGCGAGGATGTCGTCGCGATGATGGCCCAGCGCGATCTTGCTGATGCCGTTGGCCGCCGCCCAGGTGTACAGCGCGCCGCGGCGCAGGCGCGAGCACAGGCTGCACAGGGTCTTGCCGGCCGGGATGAGCCGCGTCACCGTGCTGTAAGTGTCCTGCTCGATGATCTGGAACGGCACCCCGCGCGCGCGCAGGTAATCAGGCAGCACCTGTTCGGGAAAGTCCGGCTGCTTCTGGTCGAGGTTCACCGCAATCAGCTCGAAGCGCACCGGCGCCTTCGCCTGCAGCTGCAGCAGCAGGTCCAGCAGGGTGTAGGAATCCTTGCCGCCGGACAGGCACACCATCACCCGGTCGCCAGCCTCGATCATGCCGAAATCCACGATCGCCTGGCCCACCTGGTGGCGCAGGCGGCGGCCCAGCCGATCGGCCTCGGCGGCAGGTGTGCGGAGTGTCTCGGACGGGGCGGACATGACGGTCGATCGGGCGCGGACGGACGCCCAGTGTAACCGGCAGCTTTCTGCCGCCCATGCTCCTAAACTAGGGCGATCACCCCGCCGCCCCCGCCGTCGCCGCCATGCAGATCCAGGATCACTCCAAAATCGTCCATCTGCTGGCCGAGCTGCGCATGGAGCACCGCGACCTGGATGCGGCGATCATCCAGTTGGCCAGCTCGATCGGCCGCGACGAACTGCAGCTGACCCGCCTGAAAAAACGCAAGCTGCTGCTGAAGGACAACATCGCGCGGCTCGAAAGCAAGCTGATCCCCGATCTCGACGCCTGAGCCCCGGCGCCGCATCCCCGTCACCCGCCTGCCGGAACCCGCATGCAGCCACTCGAACCGATCCACCTGCAGGACGAGCACGTGCTGCTGGAGCCGCTGCGCCTGGAGCACGCGCCGGAACTGGAAGCCGCCGCCGCCGATGGCGAGCTGTGGCAGCTGTGGTTTACCAGCGCACCAGCGCCAGGCCACGCCCGCGGCTACGTCGAGCAGGCGCTGCACGGCCACGCCGCCGGGCTGATGCTGCCGTTCGCGGTGCGCGAGAAAACCAGCGGCGCGATCGTCGGCACCACCCGCTACTACGACTACGTGGCGGAGCTGCCGCGGCTGGCGATCGGCTACACCTGGTATGCGAAGCGCTGGCAGAAAAGCCATCTCAACAGTGCCTGCAAACGGCTGCTGCTGCGCCACGCGTTCGAGATGATCGGCTGCGTGGCAGTGGAATTCCACACCGATCATCGCAACCTCGATTCGCAGCGCGCGATCGAGCGCCTCGGCGCGCAGCGCGACGGCGTGCTGCGCGCGCACAAGCGCCGCCCCGACGGCAGCCTGCGCAACACCGTGTGCTACAGCATCGTGGCCAGCGAATGGCCGGACGTGCAGCGCTGGCTCACCCTGCGGCTGCAGCGCCTCGCGCCGGCATAGCGGCTGGCGGCGGCTCCAGTGGGGGGCAACTTCAGTCGCGATGCTTCTGCTTTGATGCAGCCTGAGAGCAAGAGCATCGCGACTGAAGTCGCTCTCTCATCAAACATCACGTAAGCCGTTGATTTAAGCATTTTCCATACTCAAGCGATCAGGCCACATGGACGAGCGCGAGGCCAAGTTGCCTGGCCTTGTGTTGAAGTGCGCGAAGCTGTTTGTCGCG
>JAJYSM010000058.1 GCA_021793575.1 Pseudomonadota bacterium | reverse complement strand
GCTCCTCGTCGCTCAGCACAATGTGGGGGGGTAACTCGCACGATATCTCTCCCGCTGGCCTCGTCGTAAAACATGAGACAGGCGGACTGTTTATAAGTTCATTCAAGATTGCAACACTACACTAGCATGCAGGCCAGCGCGTTCCGGCACGTCGCCGGCATTAAGATGCGGCTTTGCCGCTGCGAGCCCGCCATGCCCAAGATCGCCATTCACCGTCCGCACCAGCTGTCGCTCGCCGAAGCCCGTGCGGTAGTCGATCAGGTGGCGCTGCGGATGCGCGAAAAATTCGGCATGCAAGGCCAGTGGCAGGGCGATACCCTGAGCTTTTCCAGACCGGGTGTCAGCGGCACGATCGCGGTGGCCAGCGATGCGATCCAGGTCAACGCCGAGCTCGGCATGATGCTGGCGCCCCTCAAAGGCATGGTCGAGCAGGAGATCCGGCGCAAGCTGGACGAGCATTTCGGCGGCGCCGGCGCTTGATGTTTCTTTAACCATGCGCCCATCCGTGGCATAATCGGCGGCTTATGCAGCCATGACGGCTGTGCGCGAACCACGGAACACATGGCCAAAGACGACGTCATCGAAATGGAAGGCACGGTCCAGGAGACCTTGCCCAACACCATGTTTCGCGTGCAATTGGAAAACGGGCACGTGATCATCGCCCACATTTCCGGACGCATGCGCAAGCACTACATCCGCATCCTCACCGGCGACAAGGTGAAGATCGAGATGACCCCGTACGACTTGAGCAAGGGACGCATCACCTACCGCATGAAGTAGGCGGACGCAAAGCAGGAGCGGATCCGCCGCCAGGCAGACATCGTTGCCTGCTCGCCAGTTCCAGGGGTTTCGGTGTTCGAACAAGCAAAGGCGGCGCAGTGCGCCGCCTTTGCTTTGCCTGCAGCCTGCAGCCTGCCGCCTGCCGCCGCGGTAGCTCCGGCGCATCAGTGGGTCGTTTCGATGACCACCGGCGACTGCTCGATCGTCTCGCAGTCCACCCGCAGTTCGCCGTCGCGCACGCTCAGGCGTACCTGACCGCCATCGGCCAGCTTGCCGAACAGCAGTTCGTCCGCCAGCGCGCGCTTGACCTTTTCCTGGATCACCCGCGCCATCGGCCGTGCACCCATCTGCGGATCGAAGCCGTGCTCGGCCAGCCAGCGGCGGGCATCGGCATCCACGTCCAGGCTCACGTGCTTTTCGGTCAGCTGGCTTTCCAGCTCGATCAGGAACTTGTCGACCACGCGCAGGATGTGCTCGAAGTCGAGCGCGCCGAACTGGATGATCGCGTCCAGCCGGTTGCGGAATTCCGGCGTGAAGATGCGGCGGATCACCTCCATCGCATCCGACTCGTGCTTCTGCTCGACGAAACCCATGCTGCGCCGCGAAGCGAGCACCGCGCCGGCGTTGGTGGTCATCACCACCACCACATTCTTGAAGTTCGCCTCGCGGCCGTTGGTGTCGGTGAGCACGCCGCGATCCATCACCTGCAACAGGATGTTGAACACATCCGGATGCGCCTTCTCGATCTCATCCAGCAGCAGCACCGCGTGCGGATGCTTGACCACCGCCTCGGTCAGCAGGCCGCCCTGGTCAAAGCCCACATAGCCCGGAGGCGCGCCGACCAGCCGCGACACCGAGTGGCCTTCCATGTACTCGGACATGTCGAAACGTATCATCTCGATGCCCAGCTGCATCGCCAGCTGCTTGGTCACCTCGGTCTTGCCAACACCTGTCGGGCCTGCGAGCAGGAAACAGCCGATCGGCTTGGACGGATCGGCCAGCCCCGAGCGCGCCATCTTGATCGACGCAGCCAGCGCCTCGATCGCCGGATCCTGCCCGAACACCACCATCTTCAGGTTGCGCTCGAGGTTGCGCAGCACGTCGCGATCGGAGGCCGATACCTGCTTGGCCGGGATGCGCGCCATCTTGGCGACGATGTATTCCACCTCGCTCACGTCGACCGTGCCGGTGCGCTGATCCTCCGGCAGCAGCCGCTGTCGCGCGCCAGCCTCATCGATCACGTCGATCGCCTTGTCCGGCAGCAGGCGATCGGGGATGTGCTTGACCGACAGGTCCACCGCGGCCTTCAGCGCCTCGTTGGTGTAGGCCACATGGTGGTGCTCCTCGAAGCGCGAGCGCAGGCCCTTGAGGATCTCGATGCTGTCGGCGATGGTCGGCTCGACCACGTCGATCTTCTGGAAGCGCCGCGCCAGCGCGCGATCCTTCTCGAACACGCCGCGGTATTCCTGGAACGTGGTCGAGCCGATGCAGCGCAGTTCGCCCGAGGCGAGCATCGGCTTGATCAGGTTCGACGCATCCATGGTGCCGCCCGACGCCGAACCGGCGCCGATGATGGTGTGGATCTCGTCGATGAAGAGGATCGCGCCGGGCTGCTTCTTCAGCTGGGCGATCACGCCCTTGAGACGCTTCTCGAAGTCGCCGCGGTACTTGGTGCCGGCCACCAGCGCGCCCAGGTCGAGCGACCATATGGTGGCGCTTTCCAGCACCTCCGGCACCTCGCCGTCGACGATGCGCTTGGCGAGGCCTTCGGCCAGCGCCGTCTTGCCCACACCGGCCTCGCCGACATAGAGCGGGTTGTTCTTGCGCCGACGGCACAGCACCTGGATGGTGCGCTCGATCTCGTCGCCGCGGCCGATCAGCGGATCGATCTTGCCTTCCAGCGCCAGTTCGTTGAGGTTGCTGGCGAATTCATGCAGCGGATTGCCCTTGCCCTCGACCGCCTCCTCGCTCTCGCGCTCGCTGCCGCCGGGCAGGCTGGCAGCGGCATCGTCGCCGATCTTGGCGATGCCGTGCGAGATGTAGTTGACCACGTCGAGCCGCGAGATTTCCTGCTGGTGCATGAAATACACCGCGTGCGAATCCTTCTCGCCAAAGATCGCCACCAGCACGTTCGCGCCGGTGACTTCCTTCCGCCCCGAGGACTGCACGTGATACACGGCCCGCTGCAGCACGCGCTGGAAACCCAGCGTGGGCTGAGTGTCGCGCTCGTCGCCCTGCGGCAGCACTGGCACCGTCTCGGTGATGATGCGTTCGAGTTCGCTCGACAGCCGCGCAAGATCCACGCCGCAAGCACGCAGCGCACCCAGCGCCGACTGGTTTTCAGTCAGCGCCAGCAGCAGGTGCTCCACCGTCATGAATTCGTGGCGCTGTTCACGGGCCTGCTTGTAGCAATGGCCGATGGTGACTTCGAGATCCTTGCTGAACATCCGGATCATCTCCACTTGCAAAGTTGAGCGGCCTGCAGCGCCGCGATGAACACAAAATGGGGTCGCTCAGAGCTTTTCCATAGTGCATAACAGCGGGTGCTGATGCGAGCGCGCATATTCATTGACGTGGGTTACCTTGGTCTCGGCTACCTCGCGGGTGAACACGCCGCATACGCCCTTGCCTCGCGTGTGGACGTGCAGCATCACTTGCACCGCCTGCTCTTGCGTCAGGTTGAAAAAACCGCGCAGCACTTCGACTACAAAATCCATCGGGGTGAAGTCGTCATTCAGCAGCAGCACCTGGAACAGCGGCGGGCGCGCCACCTCGGGCTTGGCGGTCTCCAGCGCCAGTCCGCGGCCGCTGTCGTGTTCGTGTTCGGATTCGTGGGCCATGGTTTCCAGGGTGTCCAATATCTGATACGCAGTATACGCCGCGCCGGATGCAGCTCTCGGCAGCGACCCGCAGCATAGGTAATGGCACAATGGCCGCTTTTCCAGTGCCGCCTTCCCGTCCATGGCCCCACCCGCCGCCGCTGCCGATGTCTGGCGACCGCATGTCACCGTCGCCTGCGTGGTGGCCATGGGCGATCGCTATCTGATGGTCGAGGAAACGGTCAACGGCCGACTCGCCTGGAACCAGCCGGCCGGACACCTGGACGACCATGAGAGCCTGGCCGACGCCGCCGTGCGCGAGACGCTGGAGGAAACCGGCTGGACGGTGGAACTGCAGCACCTGATCGGCGTGCATCAGTGGCGCAGCACCGAGCACGGCGACGCGGTGATCCGCTTCAGCTTTGCCGCCCGCGCCGTCAGCCACGACCTTGCCCGCCCGCTGGATGTCGGCATCCGCAGCGCGCAGTGGCTTACACGCAGCGAGATCGCCGCCCGCGGCGACCTGTTGCGCAGTCCGCTGGTACTGCTCAGCATCGACGCGTGGCTGGCCGGTCAACGGCTGCCGTTGGACGCGTTGCACTACTTGCCCAGGGACGCGCCGGCATGAAGGTGATGCTGGGCATTTCCGGTGGCGTCGACTCCTCGGTGGCAGCGCTGCTGCTGCAGCAGGCCGGCCATCAGGTCGAGGGCCTGTTCATGCAGAACTGGGAGGAGGACCCGCGCAGCGGCCCGTGCAGCGCCGACGCCGACCGCAAGGACGCCGTGGCGGTGTGCGGACGGCTCGGCCTGCCATTCCATGCACGCAACTTCGCTGCCGAGTACTGGGACGGCGTGTTCGAGCATTTTCTCGCCGAATACCGCGCCGGGCGCACGCCCAACCCCGACGTGCTGTGCAATCGCGAGATCAAGTTCAGGACGTTTCTGCACGAGGCGCTGGCGCTCGGCGCCGAGAAGATCGCCACTGGCCATTACGCCCGCGTGGATTGCCGCGATGGCCGCCATCGGCTGCTGCGCGCGCGGGACGCCAGCAAGGATCAGAGCTATTTCCTGCACGCGCTGGGACAGCAGCAGCTCGCCGCCACACTGTTTCCGCTGGGCGAGCTACACAAGACGCGGGTGCGCGAGCTGGCCCGCGAGGCGGCGTTGCCCACCCATGCCAAGAAGGATTCCACCGGCATCTGCTTCATCGGCGAGCGCGACTTCCGCAGCTTTCTGGCGCAGTACATTCCGGCCCGGCCGGGCGAGATGCACACGCCCGAAGGCAAACGCATCGGCGAACACCAGGGCGTGATGTACTACACCCTCGGCCAGCGCCACGGGCTGGGCATCGGCGGTCGCGACGGCGCCAGCGGCGAACCCTGGTACGTGGTGGGCAAGGAGGTGACGGCGAACGTGCTCTACGTCGCCCAGGGCGGCGAGAATGACTGGCTTTACTCGCAGCGCCTGCAGACCGAGGCGCCGAGCTGGGTCGACGGCGCTGCGCCGGCCGAGCACTTCCGCTGCACCGCCCGCACGCGCTACCGCCAGCTCGATCAGCAGTGCACAGTGGACGTGCATTCCGCCGGCCTTGAGGTACGCTTCGACGCGCCGCAGCGCGCCGTCACACCGGGGCAATCGGTGGTTTTCTACGCGGACGAGGTCTGCCTTGGCGGCGCCGTGATCGCGACCACCGATGCACCATTCGGCCAACTTCTGCCGCCCTTCATGCCATCACCACCATCGACCGCCAGAGAGCCGCAGCCCCGTGCTTGAAACCTTTGCCATGAATGAGGAACGCGTGCTCGCGCTGGCCGGCCTGTTCCAGGCCTGCGTGCTGGCACAGCAACTGGCCAACGAAGGACGCTGCGACGAGACCGCGATGGAAGCAGGTGTGGCCAGCGTGTTCCGGATCGACGCCCCGTCGGTGGTTGGCGTGTTCGGCAACATCTCCAATCTGCGGCTCGGACTGCGGCAGCTGATCGGGCAACTCGACGGCAACGAGCGCGACATGGCGATCACGCGGATGGTAGTCACCGTGATGCGACTGGAACGCAGCCTGTCTGCCCGCCCGGAACTGCTGACCACGCTGCAGCAGGGCATCGTGGCAGCGCAGCGCCAGGTCGAGCATTTCGGCCGTGACTCATCGCAGGTCACCGGACGACTGGCTGAGCTGTACGCATCCACTCTGTCCACGCTGAAGCCGCGCGTGATGGTCAGCGGCAACCCGCTGCAACTGCAACAGCCTGCGGTGGTGGAGAAGGTGCGCGCCAATCTGCTGGCTGCGGTGCGCTCGGCGGTACTCTGGCGGCAGATAGGCGGAAGGCAATGGCAGCTGCTGCTGTATCGCCGCCGCTGCAGCATGCTGGCACGCGGGCTGCTGACCGGAGCGACCCTGGACAACCGCTGACAGCGGCATCGGCGGACGCAAAAAAGCAAACGGCGGGCTACAGGCCCGCCGTTTTCCATCCCTGGGTCGAACTCCCTTGCGATAACCCTTGAAACTGCTGTTCCTACATTCTCAGCTTGCCGCAATCGTGTGACGGCCTGAGGTCAGCTGCACGGCATCGGGTAACCGACGCCGTGCAGTGGGAATCAGAACTTGTAGGCAATCATCACGCGGTTGTAGGTGAACGACTGGTTGCCCGGATTCAGGCCGGTGCCACCGACCGAACGCTCCCAGCGGTTACGCAGCGACAGGCCCTTCAGGTAGCCATCGAGGTTGTAGATGATGTCGAAATAGACGTCGTGGCTGTTGCCGCGCAGCGAGGTCGTGTACTTGGCATAGGCTGCCACCAGCTGCAGCTTGTTGTCGAAGAAGTTGTACGCTGCCTTGGCCTTCCAGGCGTGGCCCGGGCCCTGATCCACCAAACCGCGGATCATCGAGGTGGTGTACAGCGGATCGGTGGCATAGCCCGCGGTATACGGCGAGATGATCGCGCCGCCGCCGACCGCACCGGCCTGCTGCGAGATCTTGTTGTAGGCCACGTCGAAGCGGCCGTTCTTGATCGCGACGCCGGCATCCACGCCCCAGGCGCGGCTCTTCACACTGCTGCCCGGAACGCCAAACTGCGCGGCATTGTTCTGCACCAGGCGGTTGTTCATGCCACCGCCACTCTCGGTGACATACTGCGCCGCCACGAACGGATCGATACCGGTGCCGGTCTTGAAGGTATAGCTGCCGTCGACGTAACCCATCCGTGCGAACTGCAGGAAGTTGTAGTACCAGCCCTGGCCCTTGAAGCCGCCCTTGGCATAAGTGGTACCCAGCGCCCAGGCGCCGTTGGACTGGCGCGCGGTGGCCGGCAGGCCGCCGAGGCCGCCGTACATGGAATCGCCGCTGAAGGTCGGCGGGTAGTAG
Organism: Pseudomonadota bacterium; assembly: GCA_021793575.1. Classification (GTDB taxonomy): domain Bacteria; phylum Pseudomonadota; class Gammaproteobacteria; order Xanthomonadales; family Rhodanobacteraceae; genus Rhodanobacter. The sequence continues at coordinate 11,359 of JAJYSM010000058.1, read as the reverse complement.
AGATTGTCGGAGGTGTAGCCGCCGGAGGTGCGGCTCTTCCAGCCGAAGCTGCGCAGGCCGAAGATGTCCCAGCCCTTGACGGGGGTGACCCCGACCAACAGGGCGTTGTAGGAGGCCGGCAACACGCGCGAATCGCTGTTGCCCATCCATGGCGTGTTGAGGTACTGATAACCGCCGCGCACCAGCAGCAGGTTGCTCTTGTACTGCACGTAGGCCTGGCTCAGTGCGCTGACCGAGTCATTCGGGCCCATCAGCGAGGTGTCGATGGCCGCCGGGTTGTTCGACTGGGTGCCGAACGAGTTGGCAGTGACCAGCGAGGCGCCGAGGCTGTAGCCGCCGCCGAAGGTGCCGGTCTGCGCATTGAACAGCGCCGCGCCGGAAAACGCGCTGGCGTCCGTGACCGTGCTGGTGTCATACATGCGGTTGAAGTTGTACGCACGCAGTTCGCCGTCGATATGGCCCTGCGTGAAGATGTCCTTGAGAGTGTCGGCTTGCGCGCCGAGACTGAGTGTACCGAGCACGGCAGCGATGGCTGCAGAGACAAGTTTGTTGCGCATGATAGAAAACTCCACATCAGGGTCTGGGCGACTTGCGACGACGCAGGTGGGGCACACATCGGCAACTCAGCTTCGCCCCCACGCGCCGCCATTCCGGAAAAGGATGCCGAGCTCGCGTGACACTCACATAGACGGCAGATGACATTTATGTGACACGCGATCGCCACGCACCCGGTGGCCGTTGCCTGCAGCCACTTGCGCGATGTCATCGACGGGCAAGCCGTCACATCATTTCTTGCGAACGCGGGACGATTGGCAGCACCGCCGCTGTATCGAGGCCAGTACCGCGCGATGCGGCAGTGCGACATCCCGATGCTATGCTTGCGAGATGTCTGATCTCTCCCTGCCCGCGCCGGCACGCATGGCCGAACGGTTCCGCGGCTTTTTGCCGGTGGTGGTCGATGTCGAAACCGGCGGTTTCGACGCCGAGCATGATGCTCTGCTGGAAATCGCGGCGATCCCACTTGGCATGGACGCAGACGGATACCTGCGCCGGCAACCAACGGTATCGACGCACGTGGAGCCGTTTCCCGGCGCGAATCTCGATCCGCGCTCGCTGGAAATCACGGGCATCGACCCGGACAACCCGCTGCGCGGTGCACTGGCCGAGCGGCTGGCACTGGATCATATCTTTCACGCCGTACGCGAAGCGGTGCGCCTGGCGGGTTGTCAGCGGGCGATCCTGGTCGGTCACAACGCCGCGTTCGACCTGGGCTTTTTGAACATGGCGGTGCGCCGCTGCGGGCACAAGCGCAACCCGTTTCACCCCTTCAGCTGCTTCGACACGGTCAGTCTGGGCGGTCTCGCCTATGGCCAGACGGTACTGAGCAAGGCGGTGCTGGCCGCGGGCCACACGTTCGACAGCCGCGAGGCCCACTCGGCGATCTACGACGCCGAGCGCACCGCCGAGCTGTTTTGCAGCGTGGTCAATCGCTGGCGTCAGCTGGAGTTGCTGGAACAGCAGCATGCCAGCATGGATACGGCGTGAACTCAGCAGCCAACCTCGACAGAGGGCGTTGTCTTCTGCGCCTTCCCGGTTCTGGGTAAGATCCGCAGTCGGGCTTGTCATCTTGCTGAAACATTCATCTCATCTCATTGCAACACGCAGGGCTTGAAATGACCGCGTCCATCCGACGTCCCTCCAAGGAGCCACCGTGTTGACCTCTCACAAATCATCCATTCGATTCGCCGTTGCAGCCGCTTTTGCCGTGGCTTCGACCTTCGCGATGAGCGCGCAGGCCACCGACATCACCGGCGCCGGCTCCAGCTTCGTCTACCCGGTCGTGTCCAAGTGGTCCGCGGCTTATGCCCAGAAGACCGGCAACCAGATCAACTACCAGTCGATCGGTTCCGGCGGCGGCATCGCCCAGATCAAGGCCGGCACGGTCGACTTCGGCGCCTCCGACATGCCGCTCGATGAAGCCACCCTCGACAAATTCGGTCTCGGCCAGTTTCCCGACGTGATCGGCGGCATCGTGCCGGCCTTCAACATCGACGGCGTGGCGCCGGGCAAGATGGTGCTGGACGGCACCACACTGGCCGACATCTATCTGGGCAAGATCACCAAGTGGAACGATCCGGCGATCGTCAAGCTCAATCCGAAACTGAAGCTGCCCGCCGCCGCGATCACCGTGGTGCATCGCTCGGACGGTTCCGGCACCACCTTCAACTTCAGCGACTACCTGTCCAAGATCAGCCCGGAGTGGAAGGCCAAGGTCGGTGAAGGCACCGCCGTGCAGTGGCCGGTCGGTATCGGCGGCAAGGGCAACGAGGGCGTCTCGGCCTACATCAAGCAGATCAAGAACTCGATCGGTTACGTCGAGTACGCCTATGCGTACCAGAACCACATCGGCTACGCGGTGATGAAGAATGCCGCCGGCAACGTGGTCGAGCCGACCATCGCCAATTTCCAGGCTGCCGCCGACACAGCTGACTGGAAGGACTCGAAGAACTTCAACCTGGTAATGACCAATGCGCCGGGCGCCAAGGCCTGGCCGATCACTGCCACTTCGTGGGTGATCATGTACAAGCAGCCGAAGAATGTGGCCAATGCCAAGGTGGCGTTCGACTTCTTCAAGTGGGCGTATGAGCACGGCCAGGACCAGGCTCGCTCGCTGTACTACGTGCCGCTGCCGCCGAGCCTGGTGCAGCAGATCGAGACCTACTGGAAGAACGAGTACAAAATGTAAATAATCGGGCTGCATGCAACGCAACCGATTGTGTGAAAATGCTGCGCGCAACCCTGCGGTTGCGCGCAGTTTGCTGTTGAATCATCCCGCCACGGACCACGTCCCCGCATGCCAGTGATCAGCGCCGAACCGATCGCCCGCGACAACGAGCAGCGTTCGCGGGAGGATGCCCGCCACGACCGCATCTTCCGGCGCGTGCTGAAGTTCTGCGCGCTGCTGGTGCTGGCGGCCCTGCTCGGTGCGGCGCTGTCCACCCTGTGGGGTGGCCGCGAGGTGCTGTTCGGCGATGGGCTGCGCTTTCTGCTGAGCGATTCCTGGAACCCGGTCGACGACAAGTACGGGGCGCTGGCGCCGATCTTCGGCACGCTGGTGACTTCGCTGATCGCGCTGGTGCTGGCGGTGCCGGTGAGCTTCGGCATCGCGCTGTTCCTGACCGAGATCGCGCCGGCCTGGATGCGCGGGCCGGTGGGCGCCGCCATCGAGTTGCTGGCCGGCATTCCCTCGATCATCTACGGCATGTGGGGGCTGTTCGTGTTCGTGCCCTTCATGTCCAGTATTGAACCGGCGCTCAGCAATACACTGGGCAACATCCCGCTGATCGGCAAGCTCTTCCAGGGGCCGCCGCTGGGTCTCGGGTTGCTCACCGCTGGCATCGTACTGGCGGTGATGATCCTGCCGTTCATCTCCTCGGTGATGCGTGAGGTGTTCCAAACCGTACCGACGCGGCTGAAGGAGTCCTCCTACGCGCTGGGTTCGACCACGTGGGAAGTGCTGTGGGACATCGTGCTGCCATATACGCGCTCGGCGGTAATCGGCGGCATCTTCCTCGGCCTCGGCCGCGCGCTGGGCGAGACCATGGCGGTGACCTTCGTGCTGGGCAATTCCTACAACATCACCTCCTCGCTGCTGATGCCCGGCACTACCATCTCGTCCAGCATCGCCAATGAGTTCAACGAGGCGGTGGGGATGCATCGTTCCGCCCTGATCGCGCTGGGCTTCCTGCTGTTCGTGGTCACCTTCGTGGTACTGCTGATCGCGCGCCTGATGCTGCGCCAACTGGCCAAGCGGGAGGGCAAGTGATGTCCGCAAATAGCATCTATGCCCGCCGCCGCATCACCAATGTGCTGGCCATGCTGTTCAGCGGATGCGCCACCGCGCTCGGCCTGCTATTCCTGGTGTGGATCCTGTGGGTGACCGCCAGCAACGGTCTGCACTCCATTCATCTGAGTCTGTTCACCAAGATCACCGCCTATGCGGATCAGGGTGGCCTTTCCAATGCCATCGTCGGCAGCCTGCTGATGGATCTGATGGCGATGCTGATGTGTGTGCCGATCGGCGTGCTGGCCGGTACGTACCTGGCCGAATACGCCAACATTTCGAAGCTCGGCGCCTCGATCCGGTTTCTCAACGACATCCTGCTGTCCGCACCGTCGATCGTGCTGGGCCTGTTCGTGTACGTGATCATCGTGTTGCCGATGTCGAACCTGACCCACGGCAGCATCTCGTTCTCGGGCTTTGCCGGCAGCGTGGCGCTGGCGCTGATCGGCTTGCCGGTTATCGTGCGCACCACCGACGAGATGCTGCAACTGGTACCCGGCACGCTGCGCGAGGCGGCCCTCTCGCTGGGCGTGCCGCAGTGGAAGCTCACCGTGCAGGTGCTGATGCGCGCGGCCAGCTCGGGTATTCTCACCGGCGTGCTGCTGGCGCTGGCCCGACTGGCCGGCGAAACGGCGCCGCTGCTGTTCACCGCCTTCGGCAACAATTTCATGACCGTGCATCCGCTGGACAAGATGGCCAGCCTGCCGGCGGCGATCTACCAGTACACCAACGATCCCAGTCCGGCGCTGCACTCCATCGCCTGGGCCGGCGCGCTGCTGATCACCCTGTTCGTGCTGGCGTTGAGCCTGCTGAGCCGCCTGCTGTTTTCGCGCAAGAAGGTACGCTATGAATGACCGCGCCGCCGCCGCTGTGGCTGCCCTGCCCAGTGTCGATGCACGCATCAAGATCCAGGTGCGCGACCTGCATTTCTACTACAACGGGTTCCAGGCGCTGAAAGGCATCAGCATGGACATACCGGAGAAGCAGGTCACCGCCATCATCGGCCCGTCCGGTTGCGGCAAGTCGACCCTGCTGCGCGTGTTCAACCGCATCTACGCAATCTATCCGAAGCTGGAGGCACGCGGCGAGGTGGCGCTGGATGGCGAGAACATCCTCGACCCGGGCTACTCGATGAATCGATTGCGCAGCAAGGTCGGCATGGTGTTCCAGAAACCGGTGCCGTTTCCGATGACGATTTTCGAGAATGTCGCCTACGGCATCCGCCATCACGAAAAGCTTTCCAAGGCGGACATGGGCGACCGCGTGGAACAGGCGCTGCGCAGCGCCGCGTTGTGGGACGAAGTGAAGGACAAGCTCAAGCAGAACGGCCTCGGCCTTTCTGGCGGCCAGCAGCAGCGTCTGTGCATCGCCCGCGCGATCGCGCTGAAACCCGACGTGCTGCTGCTGGACGAGCCGACCTCGGCGCTCGACCCCATCGCCACCAGCCGCATCGAGCAATTGGTGGAGGAACTGAAAAGCGAGTTCACCATCGTGATGGTCACCCACAACATGCAGCAGGCGGCGCGCTGCTCGGATCTCACCGCCTTTCTCTACCTGGGCGAGCTGATCGAGTTCGACGGCACCGAGACGATCTTCACCAAACCCGGCAAGAAACAGACCGAGGATTACATCACCGGCCGGTTCGGTTGATCGCCATCCGTCGCGCGACACGGAAGCGGCTGTGGAGTGATCGCCTTGCCTGGCGTCCACCCTCATCTGCCCTACGGGCACCTTCTCCGATGGCGGGAAGGAACAATGCGAGGCACTACCCATGAGCGGCAGCAGCAAGGATCACATCATCAAGAGCTACGACGACGAACTGGCCCGGCTCACCGGCGAGATCGTGCGCATGGGCGAGCTGTCGGTAAGCCAGCTGGAGGCGGCGATCGACGTGGTCGAGCGCCGCGACGAACGCGCCGCACAACGGGTGGTAGGCAACGACGAAGCGATCGATCAGCTGGAACAGGAGATCAGCCACGACGTGGTACGCCTGCTGGCCCTGCGCGCGCCGATGGCCGGTGACCTGCGCAACGTATTCGCGGCGCTACGCATCGCCGCGGACATCGAACGCATCGGCGATTATGCCGCCAACGTGGCGAAACGCTCGATCCCGCTGTCGATGGTGGCGCCAGTCGGCCCGGTCGGCGGGCTGGAACACCTGGCGGAGCTTGCAGCCGCCGAGGTGCGCGAGGTGCTGCAGGCCTACCGCGACCGCGACGTCGAGCGCGCCTATCAGGTGTGGAAGGACGACGCCGACCTGGACGAGGCTTACACCGGCTACTTCCGCCAACTGCTCACCTACATGATGGAAGACCCGCGCAACATCACGCCGTGCACGCACCTGCTGTTCATGGCCAAGAACATCGAACGGATCGGCGACCACGCCACCAACATTGCCGAAAATGTGTGGTATCAGGTGCGTGGCGAGCCGCTGAACAAGCAACGTCCCAACCGCGACTTTACCTCCAGTCCGGAGCTGCCCAAACTCGGCGAGTGAACGGACACCGCCGCGCCCGGCTTCAGTGCCGGGAGCGACTTCGGCAGTTGCCGAAACTACCGGCCATCCTGCACGTCACGCCTCGTTGCCCGCGCCTCGCGCCGCAGGCGCATGCCACGCAGCACGCCGTAGACGCTGATCAACAGCCAGGCCAGCTCCATCACGAACGCCGACCAGTTGTGGCCGCCGAAGGTCAGCGACAGCAGCACGCCGAGCGCACCGACCAGGTTCATCAGCTGATAGGTCAGCCCGTTGCCGTGCAGCCTGTGCGCCTGCAGCAGCAGGAATGCCAGCAGCACCAGCGCCACGCCCAGATAGCCGGCCCAGTCGTACCAATAGAGCGTGGTCATGGTTTTGCGCTCCGCTGACGAAGCGCCTCGAACAGCACCACGCCGGTGGCGACCGAGACGTTGAGGCTCTCCATCGCGCCCGGCATCGGAATCTTCGCCACGAAGTCGCACAGCTCGCGCGTCAGCCGGCGGATGCCTTCGCCTTCGCCGCCCAGCACCAGCGCCACCGGCCCCCTCAAATCGACGCCGTAGATCACGCTATCGGTATCGCCGGCCAGGCCGGTGATCCATACGCCGGCCTCCTTCAGCTCGCGCAGCGTGCGCGCCAGGTTGGTCACCGCGATCAGCGGCACCCGATCCGCGCCGCCGGCCGAAGCGCGCCGCACCACCGGCGTCAAACCCACCGCGCGATCCTTCGGCACGATCACTGCGGTCACCCTGGCCGCCGCCGCGCTGCGCAGACAGGCGCCGAGATTGTGCGGATCGGTGACGCCGTCGAGCACCAGCACCAGCGTGCCGCTGCCGTCACGTTCCATCAGCGCCGCCAGATCATTTTCATGCGCCAGCGGCGGCGCCTCGTACAGCGCCGCCACGCCCTGGTGGCGGGCTTCGCCGGCAACCTTCTCCAACTGCTCGCGCGAGCGATGGTTGACCGGGATCTTCAGCGCCTTGGCGCGCTCGGCCAGCTCCAGCACGCGCGCATTGCGCTGGCCCTGCTCGACCAGCAGTTCGCGCACGCGTTCGGCGTCGTTGCTCAACGCACCTTCGACCGGGTTGATCCCGACGATCCAGCTTTCACTCATGGCTTGCCTTTGGGTTTGGGTTTGCGGCCACCACGCTTGCGACCGCCGCTGGCCGGTGCGGCCGGTGCCGACGCGGCCTTGCCACGGGTCTGATCCGTGCCACGCGCGGGGCGCGCCGGTGCCGACGCGGCTGGCGGTGCGCGACGTGCACGATGGCCCGGCTCCGCTGCGGCAGCGGCGCGCGAGCGCGTTGGCGGATGCTCGGCTGGCGGCGGCGCGACCGGCAATACTGCGTCGCGGCGGCCGAACGCGCGGCCGATCGCCTGCGCCGCGCGCCCGAACATGCCTGGCGGCTTGGCTGCGCCGGCCGGTTTCTTCGGCAAGGAGTAGCGCTCGCCGCTGGCCGCATAATCGTAAGCCTTGCCGGCGCCCGATGGCGGACTGACCTTCGCGCGCGACGGCACCAGCTTGAAGTCGATCTTGCGGTCCTCCAGGCTGGCGCGCAGCACCTGCACCCGCACGTGGTCGCCGAGCCGGAACTGCGTGCCGGTGCGTTCGCCCTTGAGCAGTTTGCGGATGGCGTCAAAGTGGTAGTAGTCGTTGGCCAGCTGGCTGATGTGCACCAGTCCGGACACCTTCGATTCGTCCAGCTCCACGAACAGGCCGAACGAGGTGACGCCGGTGACCACGCCCTCGAACTCGCTGCCGATGTGCTTTTCCATCCACGCGCACTTGAAGCGCTCGTCGACATCGCGCTCGGCCTCCTCGGCACGGCGCTCGCGCTGCGAGCAGTGCACTGCCATGGCCGCCATCTCGCCCGGGCTGTAGCTGTAGTCGGTCGGCTTGCCGCCGGTCAGCGCATAGCGGATCGCGCGGTGCACCAGCAGGTCCGGATAGCGGCGGATCGGCGAGGTGAAGTGGGCATACGCGCTCAGCGCCAGCCCGAAGTGGCCGCGGTTGTCCGGCTGGTAGGCGGCCATGCTCTGCGAACGCAGCAGCACCGACTGGATCAGCTCGCGCTCGGGGCGGTCCTTGACCATGCGCAGCACCTCGGCGAAGTCCGCCGGCGTCACCCGATCCACCGGGGGCATGCTGAGCTTGAACTCGCGCAGAAACTGCTGCAGGTCCTCGTACTTCTCCGCCGGCGGCGGTTCGTGCGCGCGGAACAGCGCGGGGATCTTCTTCTTCTTCTCCAGGAACAGCGCCGCCTGCACATTGGCGGCGATCATGCATTCCTCGATCAGCTTGTGCGCGTCGTTGCGCTCGGTGGCGCCCATCGACTCCACGCTGCCGGTCTGGTCGAGACGGAACTTCACTTCCGGCGTCTCGAAGTCGATCGCGCCGCGCCGCCTGCGCTGCTGCGCCATCGCCTTGTACAGCGCGTGCAGGTTCTCGAGCTGCGGCAGCACGTCGGCCACTTCGTGGCGCGCATCTTTTTCGCGCAAGCCCACCGCCTGCCACACCTTGTCGTAGGTGAGCCGCGCGTGCGAGCGCATCACCGCGTCGTAGAACTTCGCCTTGCCGACGTTGCCGTCGGCATCGACCAGCATGTCGCAGACCATGCACATCCGCTCGACTTTCGGCATCAGCGAACAGATGCCGTTGGACAGCGTCTCCGGCAGCATCGGCACCACGAAGCCGGGGAAATAGGTCGACGTGCTGCGCTCGTAAGCTTCGCGGTCCAGCGCCGTGCCCACCTTTACGTAGTGCGAGACATCGGCGATCGCCACCAGCAGCCGCCAGCCGCCGCCGCGCTTCGGCTCGGCATATACCGCGTCGTCGAAGTCGCGCGCATCGGCGCCATCGATCGTCACCAGCGGCAGCTGGCGGATATCGGTGCGCCCGGCGCGCTCGGCGGCGCTGACCTCCGCCTCGACCTGGGCCGCATCGCGCAGCACCTCGGCCGGCCATTCGTGCGGCAGGTCATGGCTGGCAATCGCCATCTCCACCACCAGCGAGGGTTGCAGCCGTTCGCCCAATACCGAGCGGATCGCGCCCAGCGGACCGCGCTGCGGGGTCGGCGGGTCGGTGATCTCGACCACCACGATCTGCCCGCTGCGGGCGCCCTGCTCCTGCCCCGGCGTGATCATCACATCCTGGTGCAGGCGGCGGTCATCGGGGGTCACCAGGGTGACGCCGTTCTCGACAATGACGCGGCCCACCAGTCGCGACGAGCGGCGCTGCAGCACTTCGGCGATCGCACCCTGCCGACGACCGCGGCGATCGATGCCGACCACGCTGGCCAGCACGCGGTCGCCGTGCATCACCGCGCGCATCTGCTGCGGCGACAGGTACAGATCGTCGCCGCCTTCGTCCGGACGCAGGAAGCCGTAGCCTTCGGCATTGGCGATGACTACGCCGGCAATCAGGTCGAGCTTCTGCGTCGGCGCATAGCCGCCGCGGCGACCGAGCAGCAGCTGGCCATCGCGCACCATCGCCCCGAGCCGCTTGCGCAGCGCGTCGAGGTCGGTTTCGTCATGAATCTCCAGCGCCTCGGCGATGCGCGCCTCGGTGAGCAGTTCGCCGCGATCTTCCAGCAGGGCGAGAATCGCCTCACGACTGGGAATCGGGCGCTCGTAGCGCTGCGCTTCGCGCTCGGCGTGCGGATCGCGGCCGGCGCCTGCGGCGGCCTTGTGCTGCGGTCCCGCGATGGAGCCGGCGCGCGGCTTCAGGCCGGCGGGCTTCTGACCAGCTTGTTTCGGCTGACCTTTTTTCGGAGCAGCATCCTGGCCGTGGCCTGACGCGGGGGGAGTTTTTCTGGTCACTCAATATCCTTGTGGTATGCGCGGCGCGGAGAATGACACGACGCGATGAATGGGGGTGAAAAAGAGTTGACAAGCCACCGACAGGTGCCTACATTACGCGGCTCACGCAGCTCGTAGAGCGGTGTGACACCCTGCCCGGGTGGCGGAATTGGTAGACGCACTAGCTTCAGGTGCTAGCGGGGGCAACTCCGTGGAGGTTCGAGTCCTCTCCCGGGCACCACATGCAGTATCGGGAAGTCTTACCAGCTTCCCTGATTCCCTGAAACCCCGCATAGCTGCGGGGTTTTTTGTGGATACGTGTTTTGTGGCGTCTTGCCGCATATCGTGGAAGCTCTAGCTTTTGAGTAGGTTCTTGAGTATGTTGGAGCCAGTTTACTCAAACCGGTCTCCACCAATGCCCAAGCTCGCACAGCCACTGACGGAAGTTCAAATCAGCAGAGCGAGGGCCAAAGCCGCGCCGTACACGCTGGCAGATGGCAATGGATTGTACCTTGCGGTGAGTACAGCCGGACTGAAGGCGTGGACGGTTCGCTATCGCCTGCCTGATGGAAAGCAACCCGCACCCGCCACCATCGGCCATTACCCTGCCCTGTCGCTCGCTGATGCACGCGTGCGGGCCGTGGAGGTGCTGCGCGATGCCAAGCAAGGCCGGATGACCAAAGGCATACGCAAGGCGCGGCAAGCCGTCATAGCCGCGAGTGACGCAGTGCAGGAAGCGGAGATTCAGGCATGGACGGAAGCGCAGCATGCATCCTTTCGCGCCGTTTCGGGCCGCTGGCTGGCAGAGAAGCGCCCCGGCTGGGGTGCCGAGACGTACAGGAAGGCGCGGCTTGTGGTGGACTCGCACCTGATGCCGGTGCTGGGCGATACAGACATGCGCACGGTCGAGACCAAAGACGTTAGGCCGGTGCTGGTGAGTATGTCAGCCCGCACGCCCGCACTGGCAAAGAAGGCGCGGCAGTACGTCGCCGGCATCGTGGAGCATGCGATTAACGAAGGTCTGCGGTCAGATGAAAGCATGTTACGTCTGAGCCGCAGCTTGCCGCCCAGCCATAGCGGGCACATGCCGTCCGTAACGGAAGACGAGGCGAAGCTAGCAGCCTGTCGGACTAACCCGCTCTCCTCAGCTAAAATTAGCCATCCTCGATGACGACCGACGGCATGCGCAGATTTCGACTGATCGACCGCGAGACCGACTACTTGTTACCGCCGTCCGTGCA
>JAJYSM010000008.1 GCA_021793575.1 Pseudomonadota bacterium | reverse complement strand
GACGACACGCACGTCCCACGTTGGCCGCGGTGCGAATACCGTCGAAATTGCCGCGGGACACACCGCCTTGTTCACCCTCAGATAGGTGGGGTCAGCGGCTCGCAATTAACGCGGGTCGTAACACCTGCGCCTGTCCACACTGCAAGCAGCCAATGACTGCATCAGCAACGCCATCGCTAAATTGCCGATCTTCGATCACTTCTCCTTCGACCTGGAGATGCTCTACGGCGGCGTGGACGGGCAGAAGTTTGCTATGGAGCGACCCAACATTCAAGCCCGGCATTCGCGCAAATACTTCGGTAGAGGCAAGGGCGTGGTGGCCTACACGCTGCTGTGCAACCATGTGCCGCTGCAAGGTTGGGTAATTGGGGCGCACGAATACGAGGCCCACTATGCATTTGACGTGTGGTACCGCAACACCTCGGAGATCAAACCCACGGTGGTCACAGGCGACATGCACAGCATCAACAAGGCCAATTTTGTCATCTTCCATTGGTTTGACGGTGTATTCGCGCCGCGCTTTACCGACGCCAATGCCCAGCTCAAGGAGTTGTACTGCGTCGATGATCCGGCCCTGTATGAAAAGTACCTGATCCAACCGGCCGGGCGCATTGAACTGCAGGCCATCGAGAATGAAAAAGAGGGCATCGCCCAGATCGTGGCCACGCTGGCGCTCAAAGACATGACGCAAGCGACACTCATTCGCAAGATTTGCACCTACAGCACCTCCAATCCTACGCGGCGGGCGGTATTCGAGTACGACAAGCTCGTTCGCAGCATTTACACCTTGCGCTACCTGCGCGACCCGCAGCTGCAGCGCAACGTGCACCGCTCACAGAATCGCATCGAGTCCTACCACCAGTTGCGCGCGGCCATTGCTCAGGTCGGTGGCAAAAAGGAGCTGACGGGACAAACAGATATCGATATTGAGATCAGCAACCAGTGCGCAAGACTGATGGCCAACGCGATCATCTACTACAACTCGGCCATCCTGTCGCGACTGCTGGTGCGTTGCCAGGGCAAACCCAAGGCTCTGGCACTCATCACATCAACCTCGCCGGTAGCATGGCGGCACCTGCTGCTGGGCGGGCATTACACCTTCGAGGATGGCGGCAAAACGATTGACCTAGATGCGCTGCTCGATGGACTGGAGCTGGAGTGACGGAAATTTCGGCGGTTTGTGGTTCAACCCCCTATGCCGCAGCCAATGCGTCGATGCGCGGCGCACGCGTGTGGCTTTGACCTCATCCTGCCGTTGCAGTGTCTCTGCGACGCGTCGGAAGGTGTCCTTGACGATCTGGTAGACCGCCGTGGGCGTCAGCGGGGACGAGCGTCCGGCGATGCCCAGAATGGCCGGGATGTTGCCGTCGCCCGAAGGCACTGCGGGCAGACCGTGGAAGCGCCGATAGCGTGCAAAGTCCTCCATGAGGCCATCGCCCAGGGGAATGGTGCCTTCAACGCCACCTTTCCCAACGGTGTGCAACCACCATCGGCCACGGAGAAGCTGGAAATCACTTTCATTCGCCGCTGCTGCTTCGGCGGCCCGCAGTGCGGTTTCGTAGAGGAAACGAAGCACCCAGCGAACGCGTTCGTAGCGTTGCCGTTCCCGCGCCGTGTCCTGTGGCCAACCGTCGACGACGCGCAGCACCTCTTCCCAGAGAGCCCGGTCCAAGTAGCGTTCGATCGTGCGCCGGGTGCCGCGGCGCGCCCGTCGCCGCTGCAGCACAAACGGGCTGCCGGCGAGATAGCCGGCGCGCACGAGGTAGTTGAACAGTCCGGCGAGGATGCCCAGCGCCTGGCGGCGACTGCGGTCGGCCAACGGCCCGGCGAACAGTCGCCGATGCTCACCGCGACGGGCGAGACCGGCGTCGCACCATGCCGCCGGTGGCTGCGCGAGGAAGGCTTCGTAGGCGATCACATCCTCGCGGGTGAGACTCGACACCGGCTTGCCACGCACTTGCGTGGCCCAGAGCAGCAACCGCTCGGCCTCCTTGCGGTAGCTGCGGAAGGTATGCGGCGAGTCGTGGTATTCCGCCAGCCACAAGCCGATCGCGGCCACGTCGTCGTTGGCGGCGATCTGCCGTGCCACGCTGGCCGAGGCGCGGTTGGTGCCGGCGCATCCCGAGAGGGTGGGCGGCAAGGCTTGGGGCAACGCCAAAAGGCTCGCTGCAGGCTCAGTCATGCTTTCCGATGTCCGATGCCACGGGAAACGCAGCGTACAGCCAAAAGACTTTCGATTATGGGAGTTATCGTAAATTTATCGTCATAATCATTACGTATATAATGTAATACTGTGATATACATAGCGAGCGTTTCGCGAAATTGATCCGCCGAGCGACGGGAGCCGCCATGAGCCGTGTCAGTGATACCCGCCAACGTACCCGTGAAGCCGCTGCTGCGTTGGTCGCGGACGGTAGACGGCCCCACGAGCTTACCGTCGACCTGATCTATGCCGTCATCCAGCAAGGCAGCCGGACGACGATCAACGACGAACTGAAGCTGTGGAAGGACGAACGGGCCAAGGCCGATGCTCTCGGCGCCGATCTACCGCCGGCGATCGCCGATGCCATGCGCTCACTCTGGGTGGCGGCCGTGGAACAGGGGGAGCACGTCTTCAACGAGCACCGTCAGGCGCTGGAATCTGATCTGGAAGCACAGAAGCGGGCGCACGATGACGTTATTGTCGAGCGAGATGCGGCGCAGGCCACGGTTCAGCAGCTGCAGCACGAGGTCAGTCAACTACGCGAGCAAGGCATCGAGGTGCAGCAGCAGCTCACCCGGGAAACCGAGGCCAAGCGCGATGCCCTTGGCCAGGTTCAATCGTTGCAGCACGAGGTGGCGGCCGTTCGTACCGACATGGCTCAGCAACTAGAGGCCGCACGGCAGGCCCACGACCGATTGACCACCGAATTCCAAGCGACCGTTGCAGCCCGCGATGCTACCTTTCAGGTGGAACGGGACAAAGCCAACGCGCGCGTGGAGGCCGCTCAAGCCCGCATGCTGCAAGAAACCGATGCAGCACGGGAAGGACAGCGGCAGGCAGAGCAGCAATTGGCCAAGCTGCGGCAACGTAGCGAAGACCAGCAGACCAGCCTCACGGAATTGCGATTGAACATGGCGCGCATTCGTCGAGAATTGGCCGATGGCGAAGCGCGCTTGGCGGCGATGACCAGCGTCACCGGCGAGCGTGACCAGCTCGCCTTGGAGCTGGCTGCCACGCGAGGACAGGTCAGTGGCCTGACTTTGGCGCTTCAATCAGCGGAAGCCCGCGCAGTGGCCGCAGAGAGTCAGTTGACTGTGGGCCACAAACGCCGTCAATCCAAGCAAAAATGAGAACATGGTCAATACGAAATACTATGATCCGTAACGACTTTTCGTTCTTATCCCGGTTTTCCGTTCCATTGCTCCCCAAACCCCTACTACGCAAGCTGGCGCAGTAGGCCATCACCATGATCATCTGGATCGAAAGGCCGCTCGCCCTCGCCATCCACGAACGGCAACTCGCCGAACACGGCGGCGGCATCGGCGTGCGCGACGAAAACCTGCTGGATTCCGCGCTGGCCCGCCCGCAGCAAAGTCATGCCTACGGCGACCCGCCGCCGGATCTCGCCGACCTCGCCGCCAGCCTCGCCTTCGGCCTGGCACGCAACCATCCTTTCATCGACGGCAACAAGCGCACGGCGCACGTCTGCTATCGCGTGTTCCTCGCGCTCAACAGCGCAGATCTGGTCGCCACCGACGAGGAAAAGTACGTCCGCATGATCGGCCTCGCCGAAGGCAGCCTGTCCGAAGCCGAATTCGCGACGTGGCTGCGCGAACACATCCGTCTTCACGGCAACAAACACGTGAACGAGCCGGGGGCGCGCTACGCGCGTTGATCCCGTGTCGACGAACAGCTCGTGCCTGAACGACATCCATGGCAGTACTGTCCACCAGCCCGCGCATCTGTTGATTCCCGATGCGCCGCCACGGATTTGTTCAAGTATCAGTGGTACAGGTGCGCCTGAATCGCGATGAATGCCTCGCGTATCGCCGGCATCGGCCCCAGCAGGCGCTTGGCATCGTTGGTGCCGCCATAGCGAATGCGCAGAAAGTCGGCGATCTTGCGCGAAGCCAGCTCATCGGTCCCGTGCAGCTCGTAGGCGCCAAGCACGTACTCGAGAAAACCGCGCATCTCGCGCTGGTAGCCGGCCAGCCCCTTGGCCCTGGCGGCGCCCGCGCGCTCCGCGCGCGACAGCGGCGCCAGCGTAAGTCGCACATAAGCCAGCACGTCGAAGATGTCGCTGTTCGGCGCGTCGATCAGGCGGCGCATGTCGTCCAGCCGATCGGCGTCGTAGCCCAGCTCAGCACGTAATCGGCCGACAGCGGGTTGGCCCGCCCGCCACCGCGGGTGATGCGGCCGGGGCAGATCAGCTCGCGATGCACCTTCGCGCCCTCGACCACGCCCCAGCCGGCCGCGCGCAACACCGGGTCGATGCGGTTGGCGCGGGTATCGGCTTCGGTTTCGTTCATGGCCGTGCGTATCCCCCTTCGCGCTGTCCCCGCACCGCCAGGATCAGGGCGGTATCGATCACCGGCAGGTAGCGGTACAGCGCAACATACCCAGCCGAGCCGCGACCGATCAGCAGCTCGCGCTTGTCGTCACCTGCCGGACGGCCGATCAGCGGGTTGTCCGCGAGCACGTCGAACCCGCTGATGATTCCCCCCGCCCGGGCCTCGGCTCCGCCGCTTTCATGGTGATGCAGGTGCTCCACGATGCGGTCCAGATCCTCGATCACCCCGGACGTCAGTCTGACGTGGGTCACCTCACCGACCCAGCTTGCGGGGCACCGGCCGCTTCACCGCCTTTCCCGCGATGCGCCCCTTGAGGTAAGCGCGCGCTTCGTCCCACGGGATGCTCATGCCGGATTCCAGGAACCCGGCGTAGCGCTGATCCGCCAACGCGTGGAACGCGGCGTGCTGCGCGGCCAGATCGGCCTTCTCGGCGATCGCCTCCAGGATGAAATTGTGCGAGGTCGTGCCCGCCTGTTTGGCCGCCTCGGCGACGCGGGCCTTGAGTTCGTCGGGCAGGCGGATGGTGGTGGTGCTCATGAAACGCTCCGGGGCGGGTGTTCCGGCGCTCAACGTAGCACAAACGTGCTACGCGTGAAGCACCTCACGCGGCGCGAACCTCCATGCTCACCTGGAAGATCAGCACGAACGTGGCAGCGAGCTCATATCGGCCGGCTTCATGGTTCGCGCCGCTGCCAGTAATCGGGATGGCGATGAAGGTGCGCCACCGCGATCACCAGAACATGTGATTCGGCCGGGCGAAGCTGGTAAAGGATGCCGTACGGAAACCCGGAAACGAGGCAACGCCGCGAATACCGGCCGATCGGTTGATAACTTTCAGGGAACCGCGCGATTCGGGACAGGCTGTCCTGGACCGCCATCGCGAACTGATGCCCGAGCCCCACCCGCTGCGCATCGTAAAACGCGGCGGCATCATCGAGTTCAATCGATGCCGGAGCGAGGAAACGGAACTTCACGCGGACTTGTACTTGGCGAAAGCGTCCTCGGCCGGAATCGATTCGATGTCGCCTCGTTCATGTGCCTCGACGCGGGCATCCGCCTCTTGCGCCCACGCAGCGTCGATTGCAGCGTCCGGAATGTCCAGGCTCCGTAGCAGTTGCTCGGCGACGGCCGCCCGCTCGGAAGCCTTGAGCTTGAGCGCCTGATCGATCACATCGGTGGCTGAGTGGGTCATGGCATTCCTCCGCGGATACCGGTATCCGAATGATAGCAGCGCGGTCCGTGCGCGAGCCGCTGGCTCAGGTCAGTTGGCCGGAGAAGGCTTTTTGCAGGAGGGATTGGCGGAGGTTGGACAGGTCGGTCAACTTTCTTGGTAGCTCGCTTTGAGGTTGCGCGTCCACTCAGTCAGTTCGTCAAGTTCGTCGGCGATAGCTCGTTGCGTCTTGATGGACGGCGGCAAAGGAACGGACAGCGATTTGATCTTGTCGAGAGATGTGTGTCGAACCTTTATCCCCGTACAGGTGTTGCTCAACTCCCTTCGAAAATTCTTCAAGTTGAAAACGTGCGCGAAGTAAGGCGTCATTGCGCATGACGCGGTCCATGTTGTTGAAGGCGTTTTCAAACATGCGGTGCAGGTGTTCCTGGCTGGGGTTGCCGACCCGGCGGTTGCCTTGTCGACAAGGCCTTGCAACGGGACGCGCTTCGATGACACAGGTCCCGCACGAAAGCCCGGGCCAGTGCGCACTTTACAACGTCCGCTTCCGCTCGACGGACAGCATGAGACGCATGCGCTCGTCGTTGAGCCGATCGCTGCGAGCACCGCGGCCTGGTCCGCTGGCTGTGCCCCGAGTTCCAGCAACGTCGGCGCAGGTCGCGCCCAGCCAGGGCAAACTGTCCGACGCCCGCGAAGATGGCCGTGCGGCCGACCCCGGCCCCCATCGCCAGCAAACCGCTGCCGTGGTCAAAAGATGTCGTGGCGCAAGTGCGCGCGGTGGCGGCCGCACTCTGCGCCAGCCTCGCACCGCTGGGTCTCGACGACCTCGCCGCCCGCTTTACCGCCCGCGGCCCCTGGAAAAAACGTTTGCCCCGGTTGCTCGACATGCTGGTGGCGCTGGGCCACGCCCATAAACAGGACGACCGCTGCACCAACGGCTGATCGCGAAAATGGAACGGGAATAACTGAGCCAGAGTCACTTTCTCGATCGCCGGTTAAAGTTTCTGGCATGCCGGCCGATGTTGGGATTGTAAAACTCACTACGCTCCCTTCATTGATGGATGACACCCATGAAAACCTTGCTCTCCGCGCTGATTCTGCTTGCCCCGATCGCCGCACATGCGGCCTGTGCGCCGACCGATTTCGTGGTGACGAATTTCCAGGTCAGCGCAAGCAACGAGGGCGTCCGCAGGCAGATGATCATGAAGGGCGATCTGGTGAATCACTGCGCCGATCCGGCCGCAGCCCAGATCCAGATCGAGGCCAAGGACGCCAGCGGCAATGTGTTGCAGACCAAGAAGGGCTGGCCGGCCGGCACCACCAACATCGCACCGGGCCAGTCGGCGTCATTCAATCTCGGCCGGATGTTTCACTACCAGAGCGACATGCAGACGTATGCGGTGACGGTGGTTTCCGTGCGCAGCTGGTAACGCGGTACGGGTGGCCGCCCGGCAGCCCCGGGCGCGCCGCCGATAGCCGGCTCCCGGGCAGCGTCAACCTCGGCTACCTTTCCCACCGTTCGCCCGGAGCCCCTCGACAAGCTCGGGACAGACGGAGTCGACGGGCATCGGTCACCCGGCGCTTCGACTTCACCTGCTTACGCAGGCTGCGCCTATTCCGAACCCGTCAAGGAACTGAGCGCGAACAGGTTTTGCAGATTGCGTCGCCTGCACCATGACCACGGCGGCACCGTTGTCATGGCACCGGGCCCAGCTGCACTCAATGCAACACGAACAGCTTGTCGAAGCCGGCCACCCGCAGGGTGTTGCGCAGCTCGGTGCCGGCGTTGACGATGCGGATCTCGGCGCGATCCGCGCCGGCGTGCTCGCGCAGCAACAGCAGCATGCCCAGCGCCGAGCTGTCCATGCTGCTCACTTCCCCCAAGTCGATGACATAGCTGCGCGCGGCGGCACCACTGCCCAGGCAGGCATCGTGGAATTCGCGGTGGATACTGAAATCGAAACGCTCGCCCACCTGCAGGGTCAGGCAATCGTGTTCGCTGTCGTGGTGGACAATCATGGCGCGCTCCTCAGAACAATTCGATTTCGCCGGCATCCATCGAGCTTTGCAATGCCGGGCCGCGTGAACGCAGGCGTGCCTTCTCGCGCTGGATCGCCAGCCGGCTGCGCACCCGCTGGGCGCGCTGGCTCAACGCGTCGGCATCGATCGGCGCGCAGGCCAGCTCGCTGATGTCGTGCGTGCATTCGGTCACGATCTCCTGCAGTTCCACCAGCCGGCTGCGCGTCTGCTGCAGCAACTGGCTGAGGATGTCCTCGAACTGCAGCGAACGGATCGTGGTGGAGACGTCGCTGCCGAGGCCGCGATTGATCTCGACCACCTGATCGGCGACGGCGCTGGTGCGCGCATCGCTCTCGGTGACTTGCGCCATCATCGCGTCGATGCCGCCCTTGGCCGACAGCGCCACGCTCAGATCCTGCGAGGCCATGGTGCCGACCAGCCCGCGCAGTTGCTCCATCGCGGCGCGGGCGCGCTCGACATGGCTGCCGATCTGCTCGTTGAACTGGTTGGAGTTGCTCGCCAGATTGCGGATCTCGCCGGCAACCACGGCGAAACCGCGGCCGGACTCGCCCGCACGCGCCGCCTCGATCGCGGCGTTGAGCGCCAGCAGGTTGGTTTCCTCGGCGATCGTGTTCACGTTGCGCAACAGTCCGAACACCGCGTCCATCTCACTGGCCATGCCGTCGATGCGATAGACGATGCGCAGGCTCTCGCGCGACATCTGCACGATCATGCCGACGAAGTGCTGCAACAGGTCGCCGGTGCGTGCGGCAAAGTCCTGCACCGAGACGTCGCCGTTCTGCACGTCGATGATCTGCCGGAGCAGCGACTGCTGCAGCCCGGTCTTGTGCGACAGGCCATCGAAACCGCCGCCCAGTTCGGACACCGCATCGCTGAGCAGATTCAGCCCCTGATGCAGCTCGCGGGTGGCATGACCGAGTTCATCGACCAATGCGCCGCGCACGTCCTCCAGCGCCTCGCGCACTGGCTCAGTGTTGCTGGCCACGGTCGCCGGTGGCGCCGATTCCGGGCGGCGCCGGCTCTCGACGATCCACACCGCGGTGAGTGCAACCACCAGCACTGGCGCCAGCCACGCCGGATGCCACAACAGCGCCAGCAGCAGCGCCGTCGTGCTGGCGAGCCAGCCGAAGGCCGGTCGCGGGACGGTGAAGCGGACAACGTGAGCAAGAGCAGTCATGGGCCAGTTTCCATCGGTCAGGCGCGCAAGGCGCTATCGTGGGGTTGACGCGCCAGCCTGAGCAGGCGCTCGGCAATGTGATCCAGCGGCAGCATTTCGCGCGCTGCGCCGAGCTTCCAGGCGGCGCCAGGCATACCCCAGACCACCGAGCTGTCCTCATCCTGCACCAGCGTGGCCGCGCCGGCCTGATGCAGTTCGAGCAGCCCGCGCGCGCCATCGTCACCCATGCCGGTCAGCAGCACGGCGATGGTGGCGGCGCCGACGCTGGCTGCCATGGAACGGAACAGCACATCGACGCTGGGTTTGTGCCGGTTCACCAGCGGCCCGTCGTGCAAACGGCACACATGCCTGGCGCCGTCCCACATGATCAGCAGGTGATGGCTGCCCGGGGCGATGTAGGCGTGACCGGACTGGATCGGCTGGCCGTCCTGCGCTTCGCACACGCGCATGGCCGAGCACCTGTCCATGCGTGCCGCAAACGGGCCACTGAAGGCTGCGGGAATATGCTGGGTGACCAGGATCGGCGGCGCATCCGGCGGCATCGATTCGAGCACCACGCGCACCGCCTCGGTGCCGCCGGTCGAGGCACCGATCGCGATGATCGGGCTGCCGCCGCGCGTGCCCGGCGTCTGCGCCCGCGGCAACACCGCATCGGCCGACAGCCGTGGCGCCACCTCCAGCTTGTGCACCGTCGTGCGTGCGCGCGGCCGGGTCTGGGCGGCGAGCTTCACCTTGGCACATATCTCCTGCGCGCTGCCGCCAAAGCTGCTGGCGAGGTCACTGCTGGGCTTGGCGAAGTAATCCACGGCGCCAAGCTCCAGCGCACGCAAGGTCACGTCCGCACCCTGCACGGTCAGCGATGAAACCATCACCACCGGCATCGGATGCAGGCGCATCAGATTCTCCAGGAAGGTGAGCCCATCCATGCGCGGCATCTCGACGTCCAGCGTCAGCACGTCCGGATGGAGCTGCTTGATCTTTTCGCGCGCGATCAGCGGGTCCGCAGCCGTGCCAACCACCTCGATCTCCGGGTCGCCGGCAAGCATCGCCGCCATCAGCTTGCGCACCAACGCCGAATCGTCGACCACCAGAACACGCACTCTTGCCATCGCCGTCCATCTCACCTTGCAATGAATCTCCGGGCCATGTCGCATCCGACACGCCCACCAGGCCGAGTTCCGCGGCGCCGCAGCTGCCGCTAGAAAAGTTCGACCTCACCCTTTATCGGGTCATTTGCCAAACGCTTGAGGTAGCTGCGTTCACCGGCCACCAGCGCCACGTCATCGTGACGCCGCAGCAGACGCACGCGAACCCGGCCGCTGTGGGGGAAGAACTGCAGCTGCCGCGGGTACACATCGCCCAGGTCCGAAGCGCACAGATTGAGTTTTTCGGTGGCGATGTAGCGCTGCACGAAATCGATGTTGCGCTGGCCGATGTCAGTGAGTTGCGCCAGTACGCGACCGCCGCCAAACACCTTGACCTGCAGATCGGCACGCTGGCCGCCGGCGCCCAGAATCGCGTTGATCAGTTGCTCCATCGCATCACTGCCGTAGCGTGCCGCACGGCCTGTGGTGGCTGACCAGCTGTCGCGCTCGCCCAGCGGCTCGGGCAGCATGAAGTGGTTCATGCCACCAATGCCGCGGCGCTGATCGTGGATGCAGGCCGAAATGCACGAACCTAGCACCGTGGTGACCAGCTCTTCCTGCCGGCTGACGTAGAACTCGCCCGGCAGCACTTTCACCGTCATGCACGATTGCGTCGGATCCCAATACCGACGCAGATGCTCGAAACCGGGCAGCACCGGCGCGCAGCCGGCCGTCGCCGTCTCGCTGGCGGTCAGCAGCCCCATCAAGCGCGCTTCCGGTATACCGTGCGACCGATCAGCTCGAAGTCATCGTTGATGCCGTGCAGCGATTCGGAGTGGCCCAGAAACAGATAGCCACCCACCGGCAGCAGCTCGGCGTAGCGACGAAACAGGCGCTGCTTGGTCGGCTGATCGAAATAGATCACCACGTTGCGGCAGAAGATCGCGTCGAACGGCCCGCGCATCGGCCACTCGTGCAGCAGGTTCAACGGCTGGATACTGACCAGCTCGCGCAGCCGCGGATGCACGCTGGCCAGGCCCTCGTATTCACCGGCGCCGCGCAGCATCCAGCGGCGGCAACGCTCCGCGCTGATCCCGGCGATCCGCTCCAGCGGATACACGCCTTGGCGCGCGGTTTCCAGCGCCTGCGGCGACAGGTCGGTCGCCAGGATCTTCGCATCGACCTTGCCCGGGTGCTGCTCCAGCGCCTCGGCCAGCACCATCGCCAGGGCATAGGGTTCCTCGCCGGTGGAGCAGCCGGCCGACCAGATGCGCAGGCGGTCGCCGTCGCGGCGGCGCTCCTGCAGCCAGCGCGGCAGCAATTCGCCCGACAGCAGATCGTAATGGTGCACTTCGCGGAAGAATGCCGTGACATTGGTGCTGATGGCGCTGGCAAGCTCACCCAGCTCGGCATTCGGATCGCGCCGCAGCAGCTCGCAGTAGCTTTCGAAATTGTTCAGCCCCAGCGCGCGCAGGCGGCGCAGCAGGCGACCCTGCACCAGCTGATGCTTGTGCTCGCCCAGCGCGATGCCGCACTGCTGCAGCACAAAGCCGCGCAGAAACTGGAACTCGGCATCGCCCAGCACCGGTCCGCTGCTGACTGCTGCAGGGGCCTCGCCATCGCGCATGCCGAGGACGGCGTTCACTCAGAATTCCTTCCACACGCCAGCGGCGCTGCTGGCGGCATCGGCACTGGCGCGTGCCGGTCGCGCCGGTGCCGGCGCTGCGCTGCGCACGGCGGCAAACACCGCCTCGGCTTCGGCCGCGACCGTCTTGTGCATGCGTGCGGCGGCGGATTCCGCTGCCGCCACCGCGTCCTTGTCCTGGTTCAACTGGAAGAAACCCACCTGGCGGGTCAGTTCGCCAGCCTGTTCGTGCATGGCGCGGGCGGCGGCCGCCGCCTCTTCCACCAGCGCGGCGTTCTGCTGGGTCATCTCGTCCATCTGCATCACCGCGTGGTTGACCTGGTCGATGCCGGCCGACTGCTCCTGGCTGGCCGCGGCAATCTCGGCGACGATGTCGGTGACCTTCTTCACGCTGTCGACGATCTCGGCCAGCGCCTTGCCGGACTGGTTGACCAGCTCGGAGCCACCGCGCACCTTTTCCGCGCTGTCCTCGATCAGGCCCTTGATCTCCTTCGCGGCACCGGCGCTGCGTTGCGCCAGGCTGCGCACCTCGGTGGCGACCACCGCAAAGCCGCGACCCTGCTCGCCGGCTCGCGCCGCCTCCACCGCCGCGTTCAACGCCAGCAGGTTGGTCTGGAACGCGATCTCCTGGATCAAGCCCACGATGTCGGCGATCTTGCGGCTGGAGGCGTTGATCTCGCCCATCGCCACGATCGCCCGGCCCGCCACTTCGCCACCGCGCTCGGCCTGTTCGCGGGCGCCGCGCGCCAGCTGGTTGGCATGGCTGGCGTTCTCCGCATTCTGTTTCACGGTCGAGGTCATCTGCTCCATCGAGGACGCGGTTTCCTCCAGGCTCGACGCCTGCTCCTGCGTGCGCTGACTCAGGTCGTCGTTGCCGTGGGCCATCTGCTGCGCCGCGACGCTGACAGAATCGGACCCCCGACGCACCTCGCCGACGGTAAGCGTGAGCCGCTCATCCATCACCCTGAAGGCGTCCAGCAGGCGACCCAGCTCATCCTTGCGTCGCGTGACAATGCGGTGACCCAGCTGCCCTTGCGCAATCGCGTTGGCCACGCGCACCGCCCGGTTGAGCGTGCCGACGATCGAGCGCACCAGAAAGTACGCCATCAGTGCCGCCAGCAGCATGCCGGCACCCAGCGCGCCGAACGCCAGGTTGCGTACAAGCTGATACCTGGCAACCGCCGACGCGTACTGCTGCCGGCTTTCCTCGACCTGCATCGCGATCAGCTTGTTCATCTCCGAGCTCATGATCGCCACATTCGGCAGCACGTCGGCATACAGCGCGCTGTTCGCGCCGTCACCACCCTGACCCAGCGCATCGGTGACTTCGGACATGGAAGAGTCCATGTCCGCGCGGGCGCTCTCGAACGCTGCCAGCTGTTTCTTCACTGCGGGCGAAAGCGCCGCGGCATCCAGCTTCTTCAGCAGCACGGCATCCTGCGCATGCAACTGCGCGACATCCGCCAGCTTCTGCTTGATGATCGCCTTGTCGCCCTGGTGGAACGCCGCCTCGCTCAGCGCAATGAAGTCGCGCAACGAATTGCGCGCCACCTCGTTGAGGCTGGTCAGTGGCAGCAACTCGCCCTGATAGATCTGGCGTGCACTCTCGTTGGCGCGGGCCATGCCGCCAAGCCCCATCCAGGCGCCCACCAGCAACATCACGAACAACAGCGCCAGCACGCCGATCAGGCGCGCCTTGACCGTCAGTGCGAGGAGGCTGGACAGGCGTGCCGCAAAAGTCTTCATCTTCATCTTGATTCCCGGGTCAGGCGGCGACTTCAACTTGCTGGACCGCCGGCAGGGCCGCATCCAGTATCTGCACGTCCTCCGGACGCATGAGCTTTTCCACGTCCAGCAGCATCAGCATGCGCTCGGCATGCGTGGCCAGACCTTTCAGGTAACGGGTGTCCACCACCACGCCCATGTCAGGCACCGGCTTGATCGCCGCCTGGTCGATGTCGACCACATCGGACACCGCATCCACCACGATGCCGAACAGCCGCTCGGCGACGGCGACGATGATCATCACCGTGTTGTCGCCGTAGCTTTCGCGCTGCAGCCCGAAGCGCAGGCGCAGATCCATGATCGGCACGATCGCGCCGCGCAGATTCAACACGCCGAGCAGATAATCGGGCGTCTGCGGAATGCGGGTGACCCGCGACCAGCCGCGAATTTCGCGCACGCTCAGAATATCCACGCCGTACTCTTCACCGGCGAGGTTGAAGGTGAGCTGCTGCAACTGCGGTACCGCGGAGGGGTTGCTTTCGTGCATGGACCTGTGACCTCGTGACGGACATCGGCGAACGTCCCGTTGCCCTGACTGTGTCGGCGCCGTAGGCGGAAACTTGAGTGGAACCACGATGCGTGGCGGCGGCCGGAACCGCCCCGCGCGATCGCCCTGCCGTCCCGCTGCAGGGGCGGGAGCAACCCGCCGGAGTCAGCGGCGTGGCGTCAGAACTCTGTCCACGCACCGCCGATGGCGGTGACCGGCCGCGCCCGCCCGACCGGCCCGGCGACTTTGTGCGGCACCGGCGCCACGCGCGGCGCGGCGGCACCGGACGGCGCGGCTGCCGCACGGCCGTCGTCCAGACGGAAGAACGTCATCTGACGCTGCAACGCTTCGGCCCGTTCGTGCATGGCGCGGGCGGCGGCCGCCGCCTCTTCCACCAGCGCGGCGTTCTGCTGGGTCATCTCGTCCATCTGCATCACCGCGTGGTTGACCTGGTCGATGCCGGCCGACTGCTCCTGGCTGGCCGCGGCAATCTCGGCGACGATGTCGGTGACCTTCTTCACGCTGTCGACGATCTCGGCCAGCGCCTTGCCGGACTGGTTGACCAGCTCGGAGCCACCGCGCACCTTTTCCGCGCTGTCCTCGATCAGGCCCTTGATCTCCTTCGCGGCACCGGCGCTGCGTTGCGCCAGGCTGCGCACCTCGGTGGCGACCACCGCAAAGCCGCGACCCTGCTCGCCGGCTCGCGCCGCCTCCACCGCCGCGTTCAACGCCAGCAGGTTGGTCTGGAACGCGATCTCCTGGATCAAGCCCACGATGTCGGCGATCTTGCGGCTGGAGGCGTTGATCTCGCCCATCGCCACGATCGCCCGGCCCGCCACTTCGCCACCGCGCTCGGCCTGTTCGCGGGCGCCGCGCGCCAGCTGGTTGGCATGGCTGGCGTTCTCCGCATTCTGTTTCACGGTCGAGGTCATCTGCTCCATCGAGGACGCGGTTTCCTCCAGGCTCGACGCCTGCTCCTGCGTGCGCTGACTCAGGTCGTCGTTGCCGTGGGCCATCTGCTGCGCCGCCGAGCTGACCGCCTGCGAGTCGCGCTGCACTTCGCCGACGATGCCGGTCAGCCTGACGCGCATCCGCGCCAGTGCATCGAGCAGGCTGCCACCTGCAAACACCTGATCGGCGTCGCCCGTGTGCAGATCGCCCTCGGCAATCCGCGCCGCCATCCCGACCGCGAACCCCGGCTCGCCGCCGATGCTTCGACGGATGCTGCGCATCGCCAGCCATACCATCAGGATCACCAGCAGGCCGACCAGGGCCGCCTGGCCGAGGCCGACGATCAGTGCCTGCCGAGCCGCCGCGTCGATATCATCGTAGTAGGCACCCGCACCGAAATTCATATTCCACGGCTTGTATAGCTGCGTATAGGTGATCTTGCCGACGATGGTCTTGGTATTCGGCTTGGGCCACACATAGCGGGTCAACCCATGGCCATCCTTGAGATCGACCGCATTCATCATCTGGAAGATATACAGGCCGTTGTGATCCGTGATGTCGCGAACGCTCTTGTTCAGCAGCTTCGGCAGCAGCGGATGCATGCGCAACACCATGTCGGTATCGAACGCAAACAGATAGCCGGCGCCGCCGTCCCACTGCATGTCATGAATCTGGGCGAGTGCCTGGCGCTGTGCATCCGCCTCGCTGAGCTCGCCCTTGAGCGCACGTGCCTGGAAGGAA
The DNA here is from genome assembly GCA_021793575.1 of Pseudomonadota bacterium. Classification (GTDB taxonomy): domain Bacteria; phylum Pseudomonadota; class Gammaproteobacteria; order Xanthomonadales; family Rhodanobacteraceae; genus Rhodanobacter. Next base: position 58,715 of record JAJYSM010000008.1, on the reverse strand, counting down.
CTGGCCACGGCAATCGCCGACTGAACCTCGCTGTCCAGCGTGTGTTCGAGCCCCGCCATCTGCTGATGGCGGTTATCGCGCGCATTCAACAGCGTCAGGCTGACCAGGCCGGCCACCACCACGGCCACCACCAACGCCAGCCGCGCATTCAGACTCAGGTGCTGGAACGACCATTGCTTCATTGACCAACCTCGCATGCATTCAAAAAAAGAGACCGCGCGGCGGCAACGCCGGGATCGAGACGGCGTCGCAGCCACCATCACCTCGGTGACACCTGCTTTCAGGCCGCCTTGCAGGGCCGCCCCAGCCGCACCACGCCGCCCACGTCGACAATCAGAGCGACCGAACCGTCACTCAGAATGGTGGCGCCGGAGACACCTTGCACGCGGCGATAATGGGCTTCCAGCGACTTGACCACCGCCTGTTGCTGGCCCAGCAGGTCATCGACCAAAAGACCCACACGGCGGCCATCCTCCTCGACCACCACCACAATGCCGCGCTCGATGTCGGTGACTGCATCAGCGCAGGCAAAAGCCTGGTGCAGACGCAGAATCGGCAGGTAGGCATCGCGAAAATGGAACACCTCGCCACCGCCGGCGATCCTGCGCACCGAATCGCTGCGCAGGCGCAGCGATTCGACGATCGAAATCAGCGGCACGATGTAACGCTCGTCACCGACCGCCGTGACCAGCCCGTCGATGATCGCCAGCGTCAGCGGCAGCGCGATCGTGAAGGTGCTGCCCTTGCCGCTGACGCTGCGCACACCGACACTGCCGCCGAGATCCCGCACATTGCGGCGGACCACATCCATGCCCACGCCACGGCCGGAGAGGTCGGTGGCCGCGGCCGCAGTGGAAAAGCCCGGCTGGAAAATCAGCTCGGCCACGTCCGCATCACCAAGCTCCTGGCTGGCGTTGATCAGGCCGCTGTGCAAGGCCTTGGCGATGATCGCCTCGCGATTCAGGCCAGCGCCGTCGTCACTGATCTGCACCACGATATTGCTGCCCTCGTGATACGCATCGAGCCTGAGCGTGCCGGTTTCGGACTTGCCGGCAGCCCGGCGCCGCTCGGGCGATTCCAGCCCGTGGTCGATCGCGTTGCGGACCAGATGCACCAGCGGATCGCCGATTTTCTCCAGCACCGTCTTGTCCAGCTCGGTGTGCTCGCCATGCAATTCCAGCTTGACCCGCTTGCCGAGCTTGCGCTCCAGGTCATGCACCAGCCGCGGAAAGCGGTTGAAAATCGAACCGATCGGCAGCATGCGGATGCGCATGACGCTTTCCTGCAGTTCCCGCGTGTTGCGCTCCAGCTGCACCAGCCCCTCGCGCAGGCGGGTCAGTTGGGACGGCTGGAAGGTCTCGCCGATTTCGCTGAGCATCGACTGGGTGATGACCAGTTCGCCCATCATGTTGATCAACGCATCGATCTTGTCGATGCCCACCCGGATCGAGCTGCCCTCGACTGATACGGCGGCGGACTCAGGCTTCGATCCCGCGGCGGTATCCGTTGCACGCCTTCGCTGCAGCGGCAGCGGCAGCGGCGACGGCGACCCTTCCGCCGCGGCCAGCACGCCGGCAACGGTCGCCACGGGCGGCTCCGCCAGCGGATGGATCACCAGCTCGCAATCACCGTCGAGCCAGTCGAATACCGCATCGACGTCAGCGCGCGCCACGTTGCCATGCAGATGCAGCACCCAACCGAGATAGCACGCGGTCGGATCGACCTCGGCCAGCCGCTCCGGCGCAGCATCGACGATGAACGCACGCACCACTTCCAGCCGGCCGAGCTGCTGCAGTTCACGGAACAGGCGCAGCGGATCGTTGCCGGTCTGCAGCAGGTGCGGCAGCGCGGTGAAAACGATCTCCCAGCCGGTCACGTTGGCCGCCGCCGACGTGACCGGCGTCGCCACCGCCGCGGTTGCGCCACTGACCAGCCGTACCAGCTCGGCACGCAGGTCCTCGCTTGCGGCGTCGACCACCGGCTGCCCGCTGCTGGAGCGGTCGAGCATGACCCGCAGGCAATCGACCGAACGCAGCAACAGCTCGGTCAGCTCCGCATCCACCGGGCGACGACCGCTGCGCACTTCCTCCAGCAGCGATTCGGCGACATGGGTGAACGCCGCCACGTCGGTGAATCCGAACGTGGCCGCACCGCCCTTGATCGAATGCGCCGCGCGGAAAATCGTGTGCACCAGCTCGGTATCAGCCGAGCCGGCATCCAGCGCCAGCAGCGCCGCTTCCATCGCATCAAGCCCTTCCCGACTCTCATCGAAAAAGGTCTTGTGGAACTGGGACAGGTCGACCGCACTCATGACGGATTTCAGCCCAGCACGCGTTTGACGGTGGCCAGCAGCTGCTCCGGATCGAACGGCTTGACCAGCCAGCCGGTGGCGCCGGCCGCCTTGCCTTCCATCTTTTTCTCGGTATGCGATTCGGTGGTCAGCATCAGGATCGGCACGCCGCGGTAGGCGTCCATCGCGCGCAGCTCGCGCACCATGCTGATGCCATCCATCACCGGCATGTTGACGTCGGCAAGCACCAGGTCGAAGGCGCCGCCGCGAGCCACATCCAGCGCCAGCAGGCCGTTTTCGGCCTCGGTCACGGCATGCCCGGCACCGCGCAGGGTGAAGGCCACCATGCCGCGCATGGAAGCCGAATCGTCTACCGCAAGAATATTTGCCATGCTGCTACCCCAAGTCAGGCCAGCGCTGCGGCTGGCAATTCCAGTATCTGCGTCAGGCCAAGCAGGCCGGCCGCCTCGTTCAGAGCATCACTCGCACCACACCAGCTCAAGCAGCTGCCGCGCGCCTTCACCTCGCGCTGAAACAGTGTCAGCAACTGCAGGGCGGCGGTGTCGGCGCGCTCCACCGCGCGGCCGTCCAGCACGATGGCGTCCGTCTCCAGCGCCTCCATCAGCGCCTGCTTCAGGGCGACCTGCGCGGCGATGCGGCAATCGGCCGGCAACACCAGCGCGACCGGCGCGGCGGTCACGTCGGCCGCGGGCTCAGCCACCGCCGCGCTGATCACCAGCGCGGCCTGCAGCGGCTCCACGCTCGCCGCTGGTGGCATGCCGCTGGCACCTCGTCGTTTCGCCGTTCGTTTACCCGCCACGCCACCACCCCGCTGTCGCAATCTGTGCTCGCAACGGACTTATCGACCAACACGGCGATCGCTTTAGGGGTATTCCGGATCCACGCCGCCGCAGGCCGGCGGCCTTTGCTGACCGCGCACCAGGCATCGCGGCAGACAGCGGTGGAACCCGCGCTCAAGTTTGGCCGCGCGCGGCCGATGTGTCCTGAGGACGAGCCCATTCGAAACCACAGCAAGCGAGCCAGCGCAGGCCTACCCTTGATCATCCAACCCACCAGTCTCGCTGCCCTCACATGGGCCGGCGCCGCCGTCGGCAGCACCGCGCAGAGCTGGCGTATCGGCAGCGTGCTGTCGGCGCGACCGCTGGGGGTGAGCCCGCAGGGACTGCTGGTGTTGCAGATCGGCGCCTTGACCGCGGAAGCCGCAGTCACCGGTAACCAGCTGCCGGCGCAATTCCAGGTAAGGGTATTGAGCCTTGGCGCACAGCCGCTGCTGGAGGTGCTCTTGCCCCAGGCCACCGACCCGATGCTGCAGCGCGCCCTGCGTGAACGCTTGCCGCAGCAGAATGGCTATGCGCCGCTGCTGGCGACGCTCGGCGCGCTGGCCCAGCGGCCGATGCTGCGTCAGCTGCCGCCAAACCTGCGCGCCGCGCTGGCCGGGCTTGAACAAGGCATGCGCAGCCCCGCCGAAATCACTCAGGGTGAGGGATTGCGCCTGGCGATCAGCCACAGTGGATTGTTTCTCGAATCCCAACTGGCTCACGCGCAGGGCAACCTGCCGGCGCTGCTCGAAGACGACTGGAAAGGTGCACTGCTGCGGCTGGCCGGGCTGCTCGATCAACGGGCGCAGCCACCCCCGCTGTCGAACCGTGCCGGCACGGCACCACCCCTGCTGCAACGAGGCCTGCAGGCGCAGGCGCGACTGCCGCTGCCGCTGTTCGCCGACGATGATGTGAACCCGCTGCTGGAGCGTCTGCACGGCGACGTCAAGGGCGCGCTGGCACGGCTGGAAGTGACCCAGCTGGAAGCGGGCACCATGCTGGCCTGGATGATCGAGATCCCGCTGCAGGGCGACGGCGGTCGTGACGTGCTGCAGCTGCAGCTGGAGTTCATCCAGGACACGGTCGACGGCACCCAGAGCTGGACCCTGGGGTTTGCGCTGGATCTGCCAGCCCTGGGTCCGCTGCAGGGCGAGCTGCAATTGCGCGGCCTGCGGCTATCCGTGCGACTGTGGGCCGAATCCGCGCAGACCGCCCAGCGGCTGGAGCGCCAGTTCACCCCCCTGCGCCAGCGGCTGGCGGCGTGCGGCGTGCTGCTCGACCAGCTGAGCTGCCAGGTCGGCCTGCCACAACCCTCGGGCAAGTACAGCGCCGTGTTGCTGCAGGCGACCGCATGAACACGCCACTCCCGCCGGCCCGGCGCCTGGTCAGCCTGCGTCTGGCCGATGGTTCGCATGAGATCAAGCCACTGCCGGCCGAGTCGCTGGATACCTTGCTGGCGCGCGCCCGTTCGCTCGGCATACCGCTGCATCATGATCCGCAGATCGCCGCCCTGCTTGCGGCCCTGCGCCTGCGCGAAGACGTCCCCACGCTGCTGTATGCCGCCGCCGCCTCCGTGCTGGCCACGGTCTACGACGCCGCCGCAGAATGACCGTTCCGGCTCTTCCGCGCATCCGCAGCGTGGCGTGCCAACCCGCGCGCCGGCATCGGTTGCCGCCCTTGCGGCGCACGTCGTCGCAAACAGCTTGAAGCGCTGCACACGGAGTACCGTCGATCTCCGTCGCCGTCGGAATCCGGCAGCGACCGCAGCCAGCGATGTCGCGCCGGGGGATATCAGAGTGCGAGTTGGGCACGCACGGCATAGATAGCGGGATCCCTGCGCGAATGGATGGACGCCGGCTTGCGTCGCCGGCCGGTTCGGCGGCATGGATCGTGCATGAATGACAACGAGGTGCCAGATAGTTGGCGCTGGCGCCCGTTCGGCGTGACCAAGGTGGTGCCACGTCTGTGCGCGGTTGCAGTCTGGCCTTGAAACTGCCTGCCGTCATTGGATCGGCGGCCGGCGCAGCGTTTCGGTACCCATCAACCGTTGTCCTTGCGCCGCCAGCGGGCGGCATCGGTTTCGCCTCTTATGCCCATGCGTGATCACCCCTCCGGCACGGCCACGCTTGCGCCCGTGCTTTCCGCCAGCGACGTGCCGTCATCGCCGCCGCCCTTGCTGGGGCTGTCGGCCTTGTTGCGGGCAGCTTTCCACGAAGAGGATCTGACCGTGCATGTGCCCGGACTGATCCAGCGCGCCGAGTGCGACCGGGATGCCTACGCGATGCTCGACCTGGCCCTGATCCAGCAGCTGCGTTTCCAGAAGGAAAACGGGCTGGCCGTGCTGGGTGAAGCGCTGAAGCTGCAGCAGCTGTTCCGCATCGCCGGCACGGATGACGCGGAGGTCCGGCTGCTAGTCATCAAGACGCCGGGCGATCTGATGGCGAACACGCCAGTGGAATGCATGCTCGACGACGCCGGGTTTGCCATCGACGTGCTTTATGTGGGGCCGGGCCTGCCGTGGCCAGCGCGGCTGCCGTCGCACGATCTGGTGTTCGTGGCAATCAGCGAGGCGGATGCGCATGGCCCGACGCTGACCCACCTGGCCGACTATCTGGAGGGCTGGCCGCGCCCGGTTCTGAATGACCCGCAGCGCATTCCCCGGCTCTCGCGCAGCGCGGCCTGCGAGGTGCTGCGCGACGTACCCGGGCTGCGCATGGCCACCACCCGCCGCATCGAGCGTGCGGCACTGCTGGCACTGGCCGCTACGGCGCAGCCAGATGCTCCGCTGCTGCCGGAGATCGGGTTTCCGATCATCCTGCGACCGCTCGGCTCGCATGCCGGTACCGACTTGTGCCGGATCGACACGCCTGCCGACATCGCGGCCTATCTTCAGCAGGTCGCTGCCGAGCAGTTCTTCGTCGCCAGCTTCATCGACTACGCCTCGGCCGATGGCCTGTTCCGCAAGTACCGCGTGGTGCTGATCGAGGGACGCCCCTACGTCTGCCACATGGGGATTTCGCAGCACTGGATGGTGCATTACCCGTATGCGGAAATGCAGGCCGACCTGGCCCGACGCGCCGAAGAGGCGCGGCTGATGGCGCACTTCGACGACGATTTCGCGCGCAGGCACTTTGATGCCCTGCGCGCCGTGCAACAGCGCTTCGGCCTGGATTACGTCGGCTTCGACTGTGCGGAAACCGCGGCTGGCGAACTGCTCATCTTCGAGATGGCCAATGCGCTGGTGATCCACGCCATGGATGATCGCGCGCTGTATCCCTACAAGGCGGCACAGATGCACAAAGTTTTCAGCGCGTTCCACGCCATGCTGCGTCGACACGCTGAACCCGTTGTCTAATCACACGGATCACGCTCCCCTCATGTTGTCCAACCTGCTCAATTTCTCCGGTGGCCCGGGCGCGTTGCCACCCTCGGTGCTGGATCAGACCCAGCGCGCGATCACCGCGTTGCCGGATACCGGCATTTCCATCCTTGGCATGAGCCATCGTTCGGACTGGTTCCGGGCCTTGCTGCAGGAGGCGCAGGACAATATTCGCCGCTTCCTCGACATTCCCGAGCGCTTTCACATCCTGTTCCTGCAGGGTGGCAGCAGCCTGCAGTTTTCGATGATTCCGATGAACTTCGCGGCCGCCGCCCGGGCGCCGGCTGAATTTGTCGCCTCCGGTTACTGGAGCCGCAAGGCGATCGGCGAAGCCGAAGCCGTCGTCCGCTCCCGCATCGTGTGGGATGGCGTCGCCGGAGGTTACCGGCGTCTGCCCGCGTGGTCGTCGCTGGAGCGCTCGGAGCACGCGCCGTTCCTCCACTTCATCAGCAACGAGACCGTGGAAGGCCTGCAGTTCCGCGACGCACCCGGCTCCAATGGGGTACCGCTGATCGCGGACATGTCCTCGGACTTCCTGTCGCGCCGCTTCGATATCGGCGACTACGCGATGGTATACGCCCACGCGCAGAAGAACCTCGGCCCGGCCGGGGTGACCCTGGTGCTGATCGACGACGCGATGTTGTCGCGCATCCCCGCCGGACTGCCACCGATGCTGGACTACCGGACCCATGTCGAACATGGCTCGAACTACAACACGCCACCGGTGTTCTCGATCTACGTGCTCAATCTCGTCAGCCGCTGGTTGCGCGACGAGATCGGTGGCGTGGACGCGATGGAGAAGATCAACCTGGGCAAGGCAGCCATGTTGTATCAGGCGCTGGAGCGGCACCCGGACATGATCGAGATCCACGCCGATCCGGCGGCGCGCTCGGCGATGAACGTGGCCTTTCGCTTCCGCGTCCCGGCGCATCACGAGCTGTTCCTTGCCGAGGCGCAGGCAGCGGGCTTTTCCGGCCTGGAGGGTCACCGTTCGATCGGCGGCCTGCGTGCCTCGCTCTACAACGCGGTCAGCACGCAGGCGGTGCAGCAGCTGGCCGGGCTGCTCGATGACTTTGCGCAGCGGCGTGCCTGAAACACGCCGGCGCCTGACCCGGCGGCCGGCTAAATTTCTCCCAGCCGACGCCGATAGCGAGGCATGGCCCGCGCGCATTTGAGCGGTGCGGGAGTGCAGGGCACATGATATGAGGAGCCTGTGGCGGCGCTTCTTTTTCCGCCGAAAAGCGATCGTAAAACGCGCGCGACCCGTCGTCGCAGCGACGATCGGTGTGCCCGTGGATGCACCGGGCATGCTCCAACCGACCCAGCCAGTCATGTCGCTGGCGGAAATCGAGGATCGTTTCCACCGCTTCGTGTTCAGCCTGCCCGACCGTGACGCGGACGAACCCACTGCGTTCGAGCTGGCCACACTCAAGCGGCTGGAACTGCTGAGCGCACGGTTTGATATCCGCAGCCTGCCGCGCCTTCCGAGCGTATTGCCGCAACTGCTGCGCATGCTGAAAAACGACAATGTCGCCGGTCGTCAACTGACCGCGCTGGTCGGCCGCGATCCGTTGATGGTCGGTGAAGTCATGCGGGTGACCGGCAGCGTGCATTACCGCTCCGTGCAACCGATTCGAAGCCTGCAGCACGCGATCCTGCTGCTCGGCCAGGATGGCCTGCGCCGGGTATTGATCCAGCACTCCATGAAGCCAATTTTGCAGGCCAATACCGGCACCTTCGGCCATGTCGCCGGCGAACGCCTGTGGGATCATGCCGAGCGCTGCGCCTACGCATGCGCCCTGCTCGGCCGCAGCAGTGGCTGCGATACGTTTGAGGCTTATCTGGCCGGCATTTCCTGCCACAGCGGCACCGGCGCCGTGATCCGCCTGCTCAACCAGTTGATGCCGGCTCCCGCCGCAGCGCTGTCCTCCGGCTTTCTCGCCAGCTGCGCACGGCTCGCCGCGCAATTGTCGCTGCAGGCGGCACGCTACTGGGACTTGCCAGCCCCGATCATCGAGGCACTGAAAGAACGTCTCAACACCGAAAAATCGACCGCCCCATCGCCCCTGGGCGCGGCGTTGTCGATGGCCGACCTGCTGGCGACCGTGCAGCTGTTGAGCGAACACGGGCGGATCGACCCCCAGCTTGATCTCAGCCACTGCTGGTCAGACAGCTTTGCTCCGGCGCTGCTGAGCCGATGCCAGCGGGAGTTGCACAACCAGTTTCCGCTTGAGGAAAACGCCCTGCCTTGACGGTACGCCCGGGTAGTCCGGTGACGCGGTCATCCCGGCGCCTGCCTGCCGATGCGCACGCGGCGCGGGCGGCCGGTGTGATCATTGATTGGCCGGATGCAACTGCCGCACCAGCCGGGCCTCATCGCGCGACAACCCGCAGCGGGTGATCAGCTGCTCCACGTCGGCACCTTCGCGGGCCAATTGCTGGGCCAGATCATACGAACGCCTGGGCGGCGGCGATTGCTGCTCGAGCTGGTCAAGGCGCTGCTCCAGCCGTCCCAGCACAGCCACCAGCATCGAGGTCGGCACATCGGTGCAGGCGTAAGCCGCGCCGTGAGCGAGTGCATCGGCCCGCTGCTGCCACTGGCGCATCCGGCGCCACAGCAGAAACAGCAGCAGAAACTGCAGCAGCCCCAGCAGCCCCAGCATGCCCGCAACGATTTCAAGCCACATGATCGCTCTCCCGCATCGACATCAACCGGCACAGTCGGCCCACGTCGAGCAACGCGACGAAACCACCCTGCCAGGACAATACGCCGCTGACCGGATCGTCGCTGCGACTGGCCCGCCCGGGCGGTGGCGGCGCGATCTGCGCGTCGTCGGTACACAGCAACTCGCCCACGGCATCCACCCGCAGACCCACCAGCTGATCGGCGTGCGACAGCATCACGATGCGAATGCGTGCCGGGTCGCCGGCTTGATCGGCTGGCAGGCCAAGCCGCAGGCGGCCATCCAGCACGGGGATGATGCGTCCGCGCAAATGCCGGATGCCCAGCAGATCGGCAGCGGCCCCCGGCACCGGTGTCAGCTCGCCCTGGCGGATGACTTCGCTGACCTTGATCAAGGGGGCCGCGTAGAGCTGGTTGCTGATCTGGAACGACAGCCAGTGCTGTTCACGCAGATCCGCTGCGGCAACCGAAGCGTTCATGCAATCACTCCACAATCAGCAGGACCAGTCATCGGATTTGCTCGGGCAAGACGGTGTTGTCGGGGGCGCTGACGTGCATGGCCGGCAGCGCGGATGCGGTCCCGGCCAGGGCTGCGCCGACCTTGGCGACAGCGCTGCGGGTACGGCTCGACGCCGGCTGGTCGTTCTCCACGACCACCAGCACCCGCCGATTCTGATTGCGCCCTGCGGCCGTGGCATTGCTGGCCAGCGGACGCACATCGCCCCAGCCCAGAATGCCGAGCCGGTCGGGCCGCACGCCGTGCCCGGCAAACAGGCGTGCCACGCTTGCCGCACGCGCCGCGGACAACTCCCAATTGGACGGATACAGCGGCGTGCTGATCGGCACGTCGTCGGTGAATCCCTCGACCCGCAGCGGGTTGGCGAACGGCGCCAGGATCGACGCCAGCTGGCTGAGCACCTGACCCGCTGAAGGCGACAGCCGCGCCACCCCGCTGGGAAACAGGATGTCGGTGCGAATCTCGATTTCCAGCCGATCCGGCGTGCGCCGCAAGACCACCAGCTGCTTGTCGATCAACGGCTGCAACGCCTGGCGCACCTGACCCTCGATCCGCTTGAGCGTGGACGGCCGCTCGCTGTCGCGCGCCGCTGGCGGTGCGGCGGTGCGGCGCAGCGGAAGCGGCGCCCGCAGGGGCGCCAGCGGCGCGTCGAAGGTGGAGGTGGGCTGCAGCAGCGACGGCCATGCGGCTGGCGCCGCCCGCTTGTCCGGCGACGGCGACGCGATGACCTGGCTGCCGCCGTTGAATGCCTCGGTCATCGACTCCGACATCACCCGAAACTTGCCCTCGTTGACCACCGAGACCGCATACATCACCACGAAGAAAGCCAGCAGCAGGGTCATCAGATCGGCATACGGAATCGCCCAGGCCTCGTGGTTGACGTGCTCTTCGTGCTTTTTCTTCCTCATGACAGATAACCTTGCAGCGTGGACTCGATCTGTCGCGGGTTGTCGCCCTTGGCAATCGACACGAGCCCTTCGATCAGAATCTCGCGCATCCGCGTCTGCTGGCCGATCAAGCCCTTCAGCCGCGCCGCCATCGGCAGCATGAACATGTTGGCCAGCGCCACGCCATAGATGGTCGCCACGAAGGCGGCGGCAATGCCGTGACCGAGCTTGCTCGGGTCGGACAGATTCTGCATGACCGCCATCAGTCCCATCACGGCACCGATGATGCCCAGCGTGGGCGAGTAGATGCCGGCGTTCTCGTACACCTTGGCACCGGCCAGGTCGATCGCCTCGCGGGTATCGAGATCCACTTCCAGCACGCTGCGGATCGCCTCCGGCTCGCTGCCATCGACCAGCAGTTGCAGCCCCTTGACGATGAATGGATCGCCTTCCGTCTCGATCTGCGGCTCCAGCCCGAGCAGACCCTGGCGCCGGGAGATTTCGCTCCAGCCGACGATCCGGCTGATCAGGTCGGCGGGCTGGTGTCGGGGCGGCTTGTAGATCATCGACAGCATCTGCAGCGCGTGCCTGAGTACCTTGCCCTGGTTCTGCACGAGCAGGGCGGCAAGCGTGCCGAAAAACACGATCACGAACGCCGCCGGATTCAGCAGCGCACCGACCGTGGAGCCCTTGAGGATGGTACCGACGATGATGACCACGAAGGCCAGAATCGTGCCGATGATGCTGACCAGGTCCATGGCGTCTAGCCGGCTGCCTGCAGGGACGGCAGCAGTTGCCCCGCGCCGTCGGACAGGCCGGCCAGATCCAGTACCAGGGCCAGGCGGCCATCGCCGGTGACGGTGGCACCGGCAATGCCCGGAACGCCCTCGAACAGCGGGCCGAGTGGCTTGACCACCACATCCTCGCGCCCCAGCACCGCATGCACCAGGCAACCCATCTGCAGATGGCCGATCCGCAGCACCACCACGTGCCGGCCCGTCGCTGTCGATGCGCCGGCCCAGCTGGCCAGGTTGGCCAACGGCAGCGCGCGTTCGCGATACGCAGCGACCGGCCGCCCGTCGAGCAGGCGATCCTGGCCCTCGACCAGTTCGAACACTTCCTCGATGTTGCTCAGCGGCAGCGCAAACAGGCGCGTGCCGACGCGTACCATCAAGACGCGCAGTATCGCCAGCGTCAGCGGCACGGTCAGCTCCAGCTCGCTGCCGTGACCCAGCCTTGAACGCACCTGCAGGGTGCCGCCGAGTTCCGCCACGCGCGTTTTCACCACGTCCATGCCCACGCCGCGACCGGAGATGTCGGAGATCGCCGCGGCGGTGGTGAAACCGGGGCGGAAGATCAGCTCGTAGCATTCGGTTTCGGTCAGGCGCGCGGCCTGCGTCGCGTCGAGCAGGCCCTTTTCCACCGCCTTGCGGCGCAGGATGTGAGGATCCATGCCGTGGCCGTCATCGCTTACCGAGATCGTGATGCGCTCGCCGCGCTGGCTTGCCGCCAGGCACACCCGACCCTTGCGTGACTTGCCGGCACGCTCGCGCTCCTGCGGCATTTCCACGCCGTGATCCAGCGCATTGCGCAGCAGGTGAATCAGCGGATCGGCCAGCGCCTCGACCAGGCTGCGATCAAGATCGGTGCCCTCGCCTTCGAGCACCAGCTCCACCTCCTTGCCGAGCTGGCGGGCAAGATCGCGCACGATGCGCGGGAAGCGCTGGAACAGCCGACCCACCGGCTGCATGCGCATGCCCAGTACCGCGGTCTGCAACTCGTCGGCGACCCGATCCAGCTCATTGGCAGCCGTCGCCAGCGCCTCGTCCCCCTGGCTCGCCGCCAGGCTGAGCAGCCGGTTGCGTACCAGCACCAGTTCACCGGCACGGTTGACCAGCACATCGAGCCGGCTGATATCCACCCGCACGGTGGTCTCGGCCGCCGGTGCCGCATGCCGCGCGGGAGCGGTGATCGGCGCTGCCGGCCGGGCCGCCGCAGGCGTCGGCGCGGATGCCGGCGACACCCCCGCGCCCGGCGACACGCCCGTGCCGTGCAGCGCGTCCAGCAAAGCCTCGAATTCATCGTCGCCGATGGCACCGGCCGCCGCCGGCATCGCGCTGACGAGTGGAGCCGCCTCGGTGAGGCCCGGCGCGCCAGTACCATACAGATTGTCGAGCAGCGCCTCGAATTCGCTGTCGTCGATCACCGCGCCCGCGGTCGCTGCGCTCGGCGGAGGTGCCGCGACCGGGCCGGCGATGGCCGGCAGCAGGCGCTGCAGCAAGGCCGCAGGCGGCATCTCCAACGGCATATCGGCGCCCAGCGCCGCCATCATCCCGTGGAGCAGATCGAGCGCTTCGAGCAATGCGTCCATGTACGCCGCGCCCAGCACCACGTTGCCGTTGCGCGCCTCGTTGAGCAGATCCTCGGCGTGATGGCACAGCAGCACCATCGGCTCGATCGCCATGAAGCCGGCGCCACCCTTGACCGTGTGGAATGCGCGAAATACCGCATTCAGCAGCTCGCTGTCGTCCGGCGCCGTCTCCAGCCCGACCAGCTGCTCGCCAAGGCGCTCGATCAGCTCGCCGGCCTCGACCAGGAAATCCTGGCGCAGCTCGCTGTCGAACTCCGTGTTCACCGCGCCAGAGCCTGTTTATGGTCCCCAAGCGCCCCGCGCCGGGAGCTGTTTGCGCGCAGGCCAAGGAAGAACGAAGGAGTGGACGTCCGTCCACGACTGAGTGATGACGCCGGCATGCGGGCAAACAGACCCGGCCCTTCGGGTTGCCATCGAGTGGCCGCCATGCGGCAGCGCGCGGCTTGACCTGACGGCCAGTCAGGCGCTGCGCCACGCACTACCACCTGGCAGCCACTCGATGACAACGCGGGGTGCTTGGGGACCATAAGCAGGCTCTCTTCAAAACCCGAATTCGCTGAGCAGGCGGTCAGCGTCGTCCTGGCTGGACACCTTGACCACGCTGGCCGGCGCTTCGATGCCCGCCAGCGCGCCGGTGAGACGCACCAGTTCCAGCAGCGACGACTCCACCGTGCCGATGAAGCTGGCGACCTTCTTGATCCGTTGCCCGCTCAGATCCTGCCATGACTGCGCCAGCACCATGTCGGCCAGGCCGTTGCTGCAGCTGTGCGCAAACGCGCCGGCCTCGCGCGCCAGCACGGCGGCGGCAGCGCCACCGTCGTTGCCCGCCAGCACTTCGCCGGCATGCTGGGCCAGCGACTCGGCCTGCGGTCGCATGCGTTCGGCAAAATCCAGGCTGCGATGGGCCGCCAGCGCACTCATCTCCAGCACCTCCTGCAGATGCTGGCGCGCGTCGGCAACGATGCCCGGCACGCCCTCCTGCACCAGCTCGCCGCCGAGCCGGCGCACCGCATCGTGCAGGTCGCGCGCGAGCTGGCCGAGCGCCCGGAACAGGCGCTGCTCGCGCTGGCGCACCATCACGTCCAGCGCCTGCTCGAAGGTGGCGCCATCGGGGCTGTTCAACAGGTCGCGCAGTTCGGGCGGCAGGGTATCGTCGTTTGCCAGCGGAAGCATGGCGCTCATGCGCTCGCTCCACTGGCGGCGATCCGTTCAAAGATCTTGCCGAGTTTTTCCTTCAGCGTAATCGCGGTGAATGGTTTGACGATGTAGCCATTCACGCCCGCCTGGGCGGCGGCGATGATCTGGTCGCGATTGTTCTCGGCGGTGACCATCAGCACCGGCAGGCCCTTCAGCGCGGCCTCGGCGCGGATCGCGCGCAGCAGGTCGATGCCGCTCATGTTCGGCATGTTCCAGTCGGTGACGACCAGATCAAACGGCTGGTTGCGCAGCATGACCAGCGCGTTTTCGCCATCATCGGCCTCCTGGATCAGCGGATTGCTGAAGCCCAGTTCGACCAGCAGGTTGCGTACGATCCGCCGCATGGTGGAAAAATCGTCCACCACCAGGATTTTCATGTTCTTGTCCAAACACCTTCTCCACTTGCACTGTACCGGCCAGTGCGCCATGCCTCAGAAATTTGCGCAGCATCGCCTCATCCGTCGCGCCAGCCACTCATCCGTGCGCGCAGCCGGATCACGGCCTGCCCGTGGATCTGACAGACCCGCGACTCACTCACCCCGAGCACGGCGCCGATCTCCTTCAGGTTCAACTCCTGCTCGTAGTACAACGACATCACCAGCTGCTCCCGCTCGGGCAGGCCGCCGATCGCCTCGACCAGCGCCTCGCGCATGCCATCGCGCTCGATATGCTCGGCCGGGTTCAGGCCAGCCTCGTCGGCGACATCCAGCGCGGAGCTTTCCTCGCCGTCATCCGGCGCAGTCAGGCTGAGCAACCGCACACAGGCCGCATCGGCGAGCACCTGGTGGTACTCGTCGGCGCTGATGCCGAGCCGCTTCATCACCTCGGCATCGCCGGCCTCGGCACCTGTTTCGGTCTCGATCTGCCGGATCACTTCGGCCACTTCGCGGGTCTTGCGATGCACCGAGCGCGGCGTCCAGTCCGTGCGGCGCAATTCGTCGAGCATCGCGCCGCGAATGCGGATGCCCGCGTAAGTCTCGAAACTCGCCCCGCGATCAAGCGCAAAGTGACGTGCCGCTTCCAGCAAGCCGATCATCCCCGCCTGTACCAGATCACCCACGTCGACGCTGGCCGGCAGCCGCCCCATCAGGTGATAGGCGATCCGTCGTACCAGCGGCGCGTGCCGACGCACCAGCTCGTCGGCACTTTCGCGGGAATGTTGCAGATATTCCGATGCCACGCTCATCTCAGTCCCCTGCCGCTGCTGTCACCCGGCCACCAAAAAAGGCGATCCGGTCGAGGCCTGCGCGTTCGGGTTCTTCCCATCTATCGACCGCACCCGCCAATTGCTTGAATGCCAGCGCCGAGCGGCTGGAAGGCCACAGGTCGACCACCGCGCTTTGCTGCCTGATGGCCTGGCGCAGCCGCTCGTCATGCGGCACCCAGCCACTGAATTCGATCACCACATCGAGGAAGCGGTCACTCACCCGCGACAGCTTGTGATGCAACTGCCTGGCCTCGCCTTCGTTGCGCACCATGTTCGCGACCATGCGAAAGCGGCGCACCGCGAAGTCGCGGCTGAGCACCTTGATCAACGCATAGGCATCGGTGATCGAGGCGGGCTCGTCGCATACCACCAGCACGACATCGTCGGCAGCGGCAGCAAACATGGCCACGCTGTCGGACAACCCGGCAGCCGTATCCACCAGCAGGTATTTCGGCGGCTGCGCCAGTTCGTCGAAGGCACGGATGATCGCCGCATGTTCCGCACTGCCCAGCTGGGCCAGCCGACGCGCGCCGGAGCCGGCGGGAATCACCCGCAGCCCGTGCGGCGCGGCCAGCAGCAGATCCACCAGCGCGCAGTGGCCGTCCAGCAGGTGGCCGATGTGGCGCGACGGCGCAAGTCCGAGCAGCACATCGACATTGGCCAGCCCCATGTCGGCATCCAGCAGCATCACGTCATGCCCGGCCATCGACAGCGACATGCCGAGATTCACCGCCACCGTGCTCTTGCCGACGCCGCCCTTGCCGCCGGCCACGGTGATCGCGCGGCAGCGCCGGCGCGATGGGGTTGCCGCGGTCAGCAGGCTGCTGGCCTGGTGGGTGGGCAGCGGCGGCTCACCTCGACCGACCACCGCCGAAAACATCTGCTGCAGGCCCCAGGCCTGGTCCATCGCGAGTACTCCGCTCATGCGCTGGCCACCGCGAGACCAAAGCGTTCGGCCATCAGGCCGTCGTCCGGCGCGTGGCCTTTCAGCGACTGCGCGGCACGGCACACCAGTACGCGCGCGTCCGCACTGGCGATGTCCTCGGGCACGCGCTGGCCGTCGGTGGTGTAGTCCAGCGACAGTCGGTGACGGATAAGCACCGACAGCGCGCCACCCAGGTTGGGCGCCTCGTCCAGCTTGGTCAGGATGCAGGCGCTCGGCTGCAGCGGGCGATAGGCCTGCACCGCCTCCTCCAGCGACTGCGCCTGCGCGTTCGCCGCCAGCACCAGGCAGGCGCGCACTTCACCCGCACCGGAGAAAATCTCCATCTGCTGCGACAGGCGCGGATCGTTGCCGGCCACGCCCGCGGTATCGATCAGCACGGTGTGCCGTCCGCGCAGCAACTCCAGCACCTTGCGCAGGCTTTCCGCGTCGTAGGCCGGATAGACGCGCACGCCGAGCAGCCGGCCGTAATGCTCCAGCTGTGCCGCGGCGCCAATGCGGTAGTGATCGGTACTGACCAGCGCCACCTGCTCCGCGCCACGGCGCAGCACTGCCCGGGCGGCGAGCTTGGCGATGGTGGTGGTCTTGCCCACGCCGGTGGGCCCGACCAGCGCGGTGATGCCTTCGCCATCGGAAAGATCGCGGCCACTCACCAGCAGGCTGCGGCTGAGCATGCCCAGCGGCAGATAACGCGCCTGTTCGGCATTGATCTGTTCGGGCAGCTCGGCCACCAGACGGCGCGCCACATCCGCCTCGATGCCAAGCCGGGTCATTTCGCGCAGCACGCGTGCCTGCAGCGGCTGGCGTCGCTCCATGTCGTTCCAGACCAGGCTCGACAGCTGGATCTCCAGCATCTCGCGCAGGCCGCCCAGCTCGGTCCGCATGCGGGCGGTGTCCTGCACCGCGCGCTCCATCAGCGGATGCATCGGCAGCGGCTCGCTGACCGCTGCGACCGGCGCCGGCGGCACTGCCGCCAGCAGCGGGGCGCTCGCCGGCAGGCGCGGCAGCCGCGGCGGCTGTGCCGCCGGCACGACACGGGCCGCTGTCACCGCCGGTGCCGTGTCCGCCGGGGCAGCGCCGGCCGGGGCGTCCGCATCAGCCCACGGCGCACCATGCCTTGCCGCTTCGCGCACCAGCGACTCGTCGTAATCGATCGCGGCGATCACCTCGATGCCCTCCTCGATCCGGCGCGTGGACAGGATCACCGCCTCCGGCCCCTGCTCCTCGCGCACCTCGCGCATGGCCTGGCGCATGTCCGCTGCGACGAATCGCTTGATCTTCATGCGTGCTTGCTCCGCGTGTGAAAGCGGGGAACGGGGAACGGGGAACGGGGAACGCCGGCGACTAGGCGACCTGCAACTGCATGCAGGGCCGCGAGTACGGGTGCGCCGCAGCCGGCACCTTCCTCGGCCCCCGTTCCCCGTTCCCGCTTCAAGCTCTTCATCACAACCCACTCCTTAAGCTCAGCGCCCCAATGCCTGTACCAATCGCACCCGGCGGTTGTCGGGCACCTCGTTGTAGGCAAGCACGTGCAGGTTCTGTGCCACATGGCGGGTGAAGCGCGCCAACCATGGCCGCAACTGTGGCGCGACCAGCAGTACCGCCGGTTCGCCGCTCACTTCCTGCCGGCGCGCGGCATCGGCCACGCTTTGCTGCAGACGGTCGGCCAGTCCCGGTTCCACCGCCGCGCCGGCCACGCCGCCGCCACTGGCAAGCGAACTGAGCAGGATTTGTTCAAGCTCCGGCGCAAGCGTGATCACCGGCACTTCGGTACCCAGCCCGGTGATCTCCTGCAGGATCTGCCGGCCCAGCGCGACGCGCACGGCGGCGGTCAGAACGCCGGGATCCTGACTCTGCCCCGCATGCTCCGCCAAGGATTCGACGATGCTGCGCATATTGCGGATCGGCACCCGCTCGGCCAGCAGGTTCTGCAGCACCTTGACCACCGCGCCGAGCGACAGCCGCTTGGGCACCAGATCCTCGATCAGCTTCGGCGCCGTGCCGGCAAGGCGGTCCAGCAGCTGCTGCACGTCCTGATGGCTGAGCAGCTCGTGCGCATGACCCTGCAGGATGTTCGACAGGTGGGTGGCGATCACGGTGGCCGGGTCGACCACGGTGTAACCGTAACTCTGCGCCAGCTCGCGCTGGCTGTTCTCGATCCATACCGCTTCCAGGCCGAACGCCGGGTCCTGGGTGGCGATGCCCGGCAGGGTGCCATGCACCTGGCCCGGATTGATCGCCATCAAGCGGTCATTGTGTACCTCGGCCTCACCCATCGGCACGCCCATCAAGGTGATGCGATACGTGTTAGGGCCCAGATCCAGGTTGTCGCGGATATGCACCGCCGGCACCAGAAAACCCAGTTCCTGCGACAGCTTGCGGCGCACCGACTTGATCCGCCCCATCAGCTCACCGCCCTGATGCGTGTCCACCAGCGGAATCAGCCGGTAGCCCACTTCCAGCCCCAGCGGATCGACGCTGGCGACATCTTCCCAGCCCAGCTCAAGGCGCTCGGCCGACGCCGAGGGCGCCGGCATGTCGGCGACGGTCTCGGCCAGCTTTTCGCGGGTTTCGTGCTGACGCTTGAACAGCAGCCACGCAGCTCCGCCGCAGCTGGCGCCGAGCAGCAGAAACGCGATGTTGGGCATGCCCGGAATCAGCCCCATCACGGTCAGCACCGTACTGGCCACGGCCAGCGCACGCGGCTGACCGAACACCTGACCGAACAGGTGCTTGCCCATGTCCTGCGACTTGGAAACGCGGGTGACGATGATCGCCGCCGCCACCGACAGCATCAGCGCCGGCACCTGCGCCACCAGGCCGTCGCCGATGGTCAGCAGGGTATAGGTCCTGGCTGCCTCGCCGGGCGACAAGCCGTGCTGCAATACGCCGACAAAGAAGCCGCCGACGATGTTGATGATCAGGATCAGGATGCCGGCGGTGGCGTCACCGCGCACGAACTTGGAGGCGCCATCCATGGAGCCGTAGAAATCCGCTTCCTCGCGCACCTCCTGACGACGCTCGCGCGCCTGTTCCTGGGTCAGCAGGCCGGCATTGAGGTCGGCATCGATCGCCATCTGCTTGCCCGGCATCGCATCGAGGGTGAAACGCGCAGTCACCTCGGACACGCGGGTGGCACCCTTGGTCACCACCACGAAATTGATGATGGTGATGATCGCGAACACCACCAGACCGACCGCAAAATTGCCGCCGATGACGAACTCGCCGAACGCTTCGATCACCTTGCCCGCCGCGCCGGGGCCATCGTGTCCATGCAGCAGCACCACGCGGGCAGAGGCGATGTTCAGCGCCAGCCGCAACAGCGTCGCCATCAGCACCACCGTGGGAAACGCAGCGAATTCCAGTGGTCGCATCACATAGATCACCGCCAGCAGGATCACCAGCGACAACGCGATGTTGAAGCTGAAAAGTATGTCCAGCAGGAACGGCGGCAACGGCAGCATCATCATGGCCAGCATCACCAGCACGGCCACCGGCGCACCGATGCCGCGCCGGGCCATCTGCCTGAAATTGCCGAATGCGCTTGCGCCCGTCATGTCCATGGCCTGTCATTGATCACGATAAGGGCCCATCAGGTCGGGATCGACCTCAGGGGCAGGTGCCGGTGGGGGTGGCTCGCCGTGTGCGGCGGCCTGTTTCAACTGATAGACATAGGCCAGCACCTGGGCCACCGCGACATACAGTGCGGCGGGAATTTCCCGACCCAGTTCGGTGGTGGCATACAGCGCACGTGCCAGCGGCGGCGCCTCGACCAGCGGAATCCGATGGCTGCCGGCGACCAGGCGGATCTGCTGCGCCAGCAGATCGACACCCTTGGCGATCACCCGCGGCGCACCCATGCGGTCGTCGTCATAGCGCAAGGCCACCGCAAAGTGGCTGGGGTTGACCACCACCACGTCGGCCTGCGGCAACTCCTGCATCATGCGGCGACGCGATTGCTGCTGCTGCACCTGGCGAACGCGCGACTTGAGTTCGGGGTTGCCTTCGCTTTCCTTGTGCTCGTCACGCAGTTCCTGCTTGCTCATGCGCAGGCGTTTGGAGTAATCAAACTTCTGGTAGACCGCATCGATGCCACCGATCAGGCCCAGCAGGCAGCCGAACCACAGCGCCGCGTTACCGATCAGGCTGATCGACAACGCGATGCCCGCGCCGACCGTACCGCTGCCGGTAGCCTGCAACTGCCCCTGCCAATGGCGCAGCAGCAGCAGCAAGGCCGCTCCGATGAACAGCAGCTTGAGCAGCGCCTTGCCCAGCTCGACCAGTCCGCGCATGGCGAAAATCCGCCCCAGCCCCTTGATCGGGTCGAGCCGCTCGAACTTCGGCTGCAACGCCTGCGCACTGAAGTTGAGTCCACCCAGCAGCAGTGGCGCGGCCAGCGTGGCCAGCAGGGTCGCCAGCGCCACCGGTGCGAACAGCGCCAGCGCCTCGCCTGCCGCCTGATGCAGCGCCCGCGCCGGCAATGCGTCGGAGAACAGGGCTTCCCGGCCGTAGTTCAGACCGAGTGAGAAGATGCGCGTGGCGTGGCGCAACGCGGCCTGACCGTCGTTCATCAGCACCGCCACCGCGGCCAGTACCACCATCGCGCCGGACAAGTCGCGCGAGCTCGGCACTTCGCCTTTTTCGCGCGATTCGCGCAACCGTTTTTCGGACGGCTGTTCGGTTTTTTCCTGCTCGCTATCCTCCGCCATCGGCTCAGCTCCCGACCAGCTCGCGCATCAGCGACCAGGCGTGTCCCTGCAGTGCCTCGAAGGCGCCCGGCAAGCTGCGCAGCGCCAGCCACAACGCGATGAAACCGAGCGAAACCGTAATCGGCAAACCCACCGCGAACAGGTTCATCGATGGTGCCGCACGGCTGATCGCGGCAAATCCGATATTCACCACCAGCAGCGACGTCATCGCCGGCAGCGCCACCCGCACCGCACCGGAAAACAACTCGGCGCCAAAGGCGGCGACGGCATGCAAGCCGTTGGCATTGATTGTTGGCATGCCCGGCGGCAGGCTGTGAAAGCTGTCGGCGAGCAGGGCGATCAGACGCAAATGGCCATTCATCACCAGAAACAGCAGGGTCACCAGCAGCAGGTAGAACTCGCTCAGCACGGGCGAGCTTGCGCCCCCCTGCGGATTGGCTATCTCGGCAAAACCCAGACTCATGCTCTGCGCCACCAGTTCGCCACCGAACGACACGGCCTCGAACACCAGCGTCAAGGTGAACCCCATGGCGGCGCCGATCAGCACCTGGCTGACCATCGTCGCGATACCGCTCGCGCTTAACGGGTTGATCGTCGCCGGTGCCAGCGGCGCCAGCACCATCGTCAACACCACCACCAGCCCGGCCCGTATCCGCACCGGCATCATCTTGGCGCTGAACACCGGCGCCACCAGAAACAAGCCCGCCACCCGACCCAGCGCCCAGAACAGGCTGCCCAGCCAGATCGACAGCTGCGCCAGATCCAGCACCATCACCGGATCGCATCCGGCAGCCCGACGATCAGCTGATGGGTGAACTGCACCAGCACACGCAGCATCCACGGCCCGGCCACCAGCGCGACCAGCGCCATCGCGATCAGCTTGGGAATGAAGCTCAGGGTCTGCTCATTGATCTGCGTGGCCGCCTGGATCACGCCGATCAGCAGGCCCACGGCCAGCGCCGTCAGCAGCAGCGGCGCGGCCAGCAACATCGCCACATACAGCGCGTGCTGACCAATCGTCATGATCGTTTCAGGCGTCATGCGCATGTACCTGCGTTGCGGTTCGCTGAAGGAATGGCGAAGAACTTTCGCCCTCCCGCACCTGCAGAAGCGCACTCCGTGCGCGATGCTCTTGTCGTATTCAAAGCGAAGAGCGGTCGATCGCCTGCGGCGACCGAGTCACTTTCTCTTTGCGTGCTCAAAGCGAAAGTAACCAAAGAGAAAGAGCACCCCGCTTGGCGCTTGCCGGGCTCCTGCCCGGCAAGTCCGTGAGCCGGGCTTTTCGAACGGGCATCCTGCCCGTGCGAAAAGGCATCGACATCCCTGTCGATGCCCGCTTCGCGGCCTGTCGACCCCGACTCACCGCCGCACAGGGGCCCCGGGTAGAGCAGCGGGCCATCGTGGCCCGCACTTTTCAGAAGAGCCGGAGCACGGCAGCGCGACACTTCGCTCTTGCTGTTGTTTTTCAGCTTCATCACCAAGTGCGGGCCACGATGGCCCGCTGCTCTACCGGGGACCCATCTGAAGCGGCGGGCGGGTGGAGGAAAGCCCGCAGGGTGGTTCGCAGGGATGCGAACCAGTTTGGCGTCAGGGCAGGATGCCCTGTCGACAAGCCCCGTAACCCGGCCGCGAACCTTGCGGGCAGGATGCCCGCAAGGCGCGTAAGCGGGGTGGCCTTTCTCTTGGGTTACTTTCTCTTTGGCCACGCAAAGAGAAAGTGACTCGGCCTCCGCAGGAGGGCGAAAGCTCTTCGCCCTGAAGCTCTTCGTCCAGTACGCAGCAAGAGCATCGCGCACAAGGTGCGCTCCTACAGGTGCAAGCGAACGAAGGCTCTTCGCCCTGCCACCCGCAAGACAGAAATCCGCAGCGGCCATCGAGAACATGCTCACGTGTAGAAGCTCCCCGCCAGCGTGCCCAGCAGCAGCGTCCAGCCATCCACCAGCACAAACAGCATGATCTTGAACGGTAGCGAGATGATCATCGGCGAGACCATCACCATGCCCATCGACATCAACACGCTCGCCACCACCAGGTCGATGATCAGAAACGGGATGAACAACAGGAAGCCCATCTGGAACGCGGTCTTCAGCTCACTGGTGAGAAACGCCGGCATCGCCACCTTGAACGGCACATCGGCCTTGCTGGCATAAGGTTTTTCCTTCGCCAGCCGGGTGAACAGCTGCAGGTCGGCATCCCGCGTCTGGTCGAGCATGAAACGCTTGAACGGTGCCACCGCCGCCGGCAACGCCTGCTCGGCGGTGAGCTGACCGCCCATGTACGGCTTCACCCCATCGTCATAGGCACGGTTGAGTACCGGCGACATCACAAACAAGGTGAGAAACAGCGCCAGTCCCAGCAGCACCTGGTTCGGCGGCGTCGATTGTGTCCCCAGTGCCTGCCGCAGAAATCCGAGCACGATGATGATGCGGGTGAACGCCGTCATCATCAGCAGGATCGCCGGCAGCAGGGTCAGCGCCGTCATCAGCACCACCACCTGCAGCGACAGCGTCCAGTTCTGCACGCCACCGGGGGCATTGTGCACGGTCAGCACCGGGATACCCGTGATCGGCACAAGCGACTGCGGCATCGTCAATGCGGGCATCGCCGGCATGGTGACGCCGGTTGCCGGCGCTGCCGCAATCGCGCACAACGGCAGCAGCCATAGCGCAAGCAGCAGCCAACTGCGCAGTATCTGCCGGCCGGCCGTGCTCATGGCGTGCGCTTCCAGCGGGCGAGCAGTTCGGCAAATCCGGGCAACGGTGCGGTGGGCGGTGGCGCTTCAGCCGGTGCGCTCACCACCCCTTCGTAGACATGCAGCGTGCGCATGCCGCCCGGGCCGATGCCGACCAGCAGTCGCTTGCCATCGGCGTCGAGCAGCAACAGGCGGTCGCGCGCGCCCGCTGAAAACGTCTCGATGCAGCGGATGCGGCGGCCGCATGCCCCCGGTCGCTGCTGCAGCCGGCGGCTGAGCCAGCCGGCGACAAGAATCAGCGCGATGATGCCGAGCAGGCTCAGTATCACCCGCGCGAGTTCACCACCGACATGGATGTCGGGCGCGGCCACCGGCGGGGCCACCAGCAGGAATGCCAGCGTGCCCATCAGCGCAGCTTGCGCACGCGTTCGGCCGGGCTGATCACGTCGGTCAGGCGAATGCCGAACTTCTCGTTGATCACCACCACCTCGCCATGCGCCACCAGGGTGCCGTTGACGAACACGTCGAGCGGCTCGCCGGCGGCGCGGTCGAGTTCGACCACCGAACCCTGATTCAGCTGCAGCAGATTGCGGAT
The DNA here is from genome assembly GCA_021793575.1 of Pseudomonadota bacterium. GTDB lineage: Bacteria > Pseudomonadota > Gammaproteobacteria > Xanthomonadales > Rhodanobacteraceae > Rhodanobacter. Next base: position 34,406 of record JAJYSM010000008.1, on the reverse strand, counting down.
GCTGATGCGGGTACGCCCCACCTCCATCGCCAGCGTGACCGGCACATCCAGGATCATGTCGAGATTGACTTCACCACCCTCGCCCGTCGCATCACGCAGCGCAGTGGATTCGACGCGTTCGCTCGATTCGGCAAAAGCGCCAGGAGCTGACTGGTTCATAGCGGATTCTTTCCGGTGAAGTGGTCGGCCACCGGACGTGTCTCGCGTCGGCTGGCCTGGGCGTGGAAACGGACGGCATTGAGGCCGTTGGACTGGCCGTAATAGCCGCGGAACAGCGGCACGTCTTCGGCGTATACCGTGGTCAGCTCGGGCAGCTGTACCGGAATCACGTCACCCGGCCGCAAATGCAGGAACTCGCCGATGCTGAGCCGGGTTTCCAGCAGCAGCGAGCTGAGCCCGACTTCGGCGTCCAGGATTTCCTCATGCAGCGATTCCGCCCAGCGGCCATCGCGGTCGACGCGATCACTCTGCACACCGGCGTCGAGCAGGGTACGGATCGGCTCGACCATCGCGTACGGCATGGTCAGGTGGATCTCGCCGCCGATGCCGTCCAGCTCGACCTGGAAACGCGACACCACTACGGTCTCGGTCGGGCTGACGATGTTGGCAAACTGCGGATTGATCTCCGAATTCTGGTACTCGAATTGCAGTTCCAGCACCGGCGCCCACGCCTCGGTCATCGCGGCAAACAGCTCGACCAGCATGATCTGGATCACGCGGTTTTCGGTGGCCGTGAAGTCACGCCCCTCGATGCGTGCGTGATAGCGGCCATCGCCGCCGAAGAAATTATCGATCACGGTAAACACCAGCCGCGGCTCGAACACCACCAGCGCGGTGCCGCGCAGCGGCTTGATGCGTACCAGGTTCAAATTGGTCGGCACCGCCAGCCCATGCACGTATTCGGTGAACTTGACCATCTTCACACCGAGCACCGAGACATCGCAGGTCTTGCGCAGCACATTGAATACACCCGTGCGGAAGAACCGTGCGAAGCGGTCGTTGACCATTTCGAGCGTCGGCAGGCGGCCGCGCACGATGCGATCCTGCTGGGTGAAGTCATACGACAACACCGCATCGACCGGCACCGGCTGGTCATTGCCGGTGGCAACATCGCCGCCTTCGACACCATTGAGCAGGGCGTCGATTTCATCCTGTGAAAGCAGATCGCTCATAGGCTCGGCATCCCGGTCACTGCATCACGAAACTGGTGAAATAAAGCGCCTTGATACCGGGTCGGCCGAGCCGTTCCTGGACAATCTTCTGCACCGCGGCCAGCGCCTGCGCCTGCAGCTTCTGGCGGCCTGCGGTATCGCCGATGCTTTTGCTGTCCTGACTGCTGAGCAGCAGCACCAGCGCGTTGCGGATCACCGGATCGGCATTCTGGGCCGCCTGGATGGCCGAGGCGTCGTGGGCCATCAAGGTGATCCCCACTTGCAGGTAGCGCACCGAGTCATCCCCGCGCAGATTGACCACGAAGGGCGGCTGCAGCGCCAGGTACAGTTCGGTCTTGGTCTCCGTCGGCTGCCCGCTCTTGGCCTTGGCGGCGCCTTTGCCGCCAGCGGCAGCAGGACGCAACATCAGCCAGGCGCCCCCGCCCAGCACCAGCGCCAGCACCACCGCACCGCCGATGAGCAGCGGCAAGCGGCGCTTGCGCGGCACCGGCACTTCGACCGCGGGTTCCTGTTCGTCCTCAACCATGAAAACCTCAACCTGGATGGATGTTTCTGTTCGACGCGAGGCCCCTTGTCGGGGGGCTTGGGCCAATCAAATGCAAGCCACGTGCCATCGCACGAAGTCATTGTCCAGGCTTGGTTTTCAGCGATCCACGTGGGTGCCGGCGGACGCCACGGCACTTTCTTGACGCCTGCCACCCGTCTGCCGCGACGCAATCGCGACGGGCGCGGCAGGGTGACGGGATGGCGGCATGTCACGCTGCCGCAGCCGCGCCACGCCGGCCGTCCGGTTGCCGCCTCTCAGGCAAACGTGTCGAGCAGGCCGATGGCGCCGAGTACCGGCGACAGGCTGCCGGCATGGACTTCATCCGCATGCGCCAGGACCGTCGCGTTCGACGCCGCCCTGCCGTGCGGGCGCCGGTCACTGCGATCCTGCTGGCCAACTTCGGCATGACCGAGATGCAGTCCGTGCTGGGCCAGCAGATGGCCGAGGTCGGCCAGGCTCTGCTGTACCGCGAGGACGGCGGCCGGGTGCTGCGCGTTGAACACCACATCGACCCGACCCTGGGTCACGCTGACACTCACATCAAGCTGGCCCAGCTCCTGCGGATGCAGGCGGATGCGCGCCTGCTTGAGATCCTGACCACCCAGCCAGGCCACCTGTTGGCCAAGATCGTGGCCGAAGGCAGGGCTGCCCACCGCCGCTGGCAACTGCAGTATGTGCGGGGTCAGCGGCGCGGCATGCGCACCGGGTACCGACAGCGCCACCGCCTGCGCCATGGCACTCGCTGAATCCAGCGCTGAAACATCGCGGGGTCGCGCCGCACCGGCCATCGCCGGGAAACTGCCGACGGCGGCCGCCAGCGCGCCGGTGGCCGCCGCGATCGGGCTGTCCGGGTTGCCCAGTTGCAGCAGCGCCGCCGTTTTGGCATCGGCGGCCACGGGCTTGCCCTCGCCTTCCCGCCCGACGGCGCCGGTAGCGGTGGTGATGGCCGCAGCCACCGCGCGCGGGGTGCTGACCGCCACTGCGGGGCCGAGCAGCGCCAGCATGGCGCCCGCCAGTGCCGAAGCGGCCGTGTCCTGCGGAACCCTGGCCTGCCGATGCGCATCAGCTGCCGCCGGCAGCGACTCAATGCCGGCTGGCGCTGGCGCTGGTGCTGGTGCTGGTGCTGGTGCTGGTGCTGGTGCTGGTGCTGGTGCTGGTGCTTGTGCTGGCGCTGGCGCTGGCGGCACGGTGGTGGGGTTAGCGGCATCCTTCGGCAACTCATGCCGTTGCCGCGCGGCATCCAGCTGATGATCGAAATGACCTGCCGTTCCCGACGGGTCGCGTGAATCGGTCAGGCCGCCCGTGCGCGGTGCGCCAGGCGCTGCCGCGGCGGCCGAGGTGGCAACGGCTGCGGGCAACGCCGCGGTGGTGGTCATGATGCATACCCTCCTTCACAAAATCCGATGCGCATGCATCGCATCGCCAGACACGCCCGCCGCATGTGCACGGGCGAACCCACAGGGGCAACCGGCAGTCCAGGAAACATCAGCGTGACCTGCGGTATTGCATGCGTTCATCGCTTTCCGCCTGTTCGTGGCGACTCTCGGCGTCACGCTCCTGCGTGTGGTAGCGCTCGACGACACTGGCCAGGGCACTTTCGCGGGCATGCGCCTGATGCCAGCGGCCGCGCACCAGCTCGAACTGCCTCTGCAGACGGGCGGTTTCGGCGTTCTGTTGTGCAATCGCCTGATCGATGCGTTCGACGAATTTCTGCCGATTGAGCAAAGCGCCCACCGTCCATGCGCCATCACCGCCCGTTGCGTACTCCAGTCGATAGCGCTGCAATTCACTCAACTGATGCTCGGCCTTGGCCAGCTGCTGCTGCTGGATGGCCATTTTCGTCAGGGCCTCTTCGCTGCGCTGCCGGGCCTGATCTACTGCCGGTTGCAATTGCAGGGCGCGGGAAATCATGCGACGACCTGTTCGGCGAGGGCATCGAGCAGCTCGATGGCCGCCTCCAGGGTCGTCGGTTCATCGACCTCCTGCTGCAGGAATCCACGCAGTTGCGGCCACAGCTCGATCGCCTGATCGACCTGGGGGTCGGAACCCTTCTGGTACGCGCCCACCGCGATCAGGTCGCGCTGCTGGCGGTAGGCCGAATAGACCTGACGGAAGCGCTGTGCCGCGCGCAGATGCTCGCGTGACACCACGGCCGGCATCACGCGGCTGATCGACGCCTCGATGTCGATCGCCGGGTAATGTCCGGCTTCGGCAAGATCGCGCGACAGCACGATATGGCCGTCCAGAATCGCCCGCGCCGCATCGGCGATGGGATCGTGCCGATGATCGTCACCCTCGGTCAGCACGGTGTAGAACGCGGTGATCGAACCACGCCCGTCGGCATCGTTGCCGGCGCGCTCGACCAGCGCCGGCATCATCGCGAATACCGATGGCGGATAGCCCTTGGTGGCCGGTGGCTCGCCGATCGCCAGCGCGATCTCGCGCTGTGCCTGGGCGTAGCGGGTCAGCGAATCCATCAACAGCAGCACCCGATGACCGCGGTCGCGGAACCATTCGGCGATCGCGGTGGCGTACTGCGCGCCACGCAGCCGCTTGAGTGGCGGCGCGTCGGCCGGTGCGGCGACGATCACCGCGCGGCGACGCCCCTCTTCACCCAGCGTCTGCTCGACGAACTCCTTGACCTCGCGGCCGCGCTCGCCGATCAGCCCGACCACCACCACATCGGCATTCGTATAACGGGTCATCATGCCGAGCAGGGTCGACTTGCCGACGCCGGAACCGGCGAACAGTCCCAGTCGCTGGCCACGACCGACGGTAAGCAAGGCATTGATCGCGCGCACGCCGACATCCAGCGGCGCGTCGATCGGCTTGCGCGACATCGGATTGATCGGCTCGCGCTTGACCGCGGCATGGTCGTCCACGTCCAGCGGACCCAGCCCGTCCAGCGGCACGCCATCGGCACCGATCACCCGGCCCAGCAGTGCGCTGCCGACGGGCAGCCCGCCGTTGTGACCACACGGGCGCACCCGTGCATTGGGCAGCACACCGTGCATGTCGCCCACCGGCATCAGCAGCAGACGCTCGTCGGCAAACCCGACGACTTCGGTTTCCAGCTGCACGCCGTCGGCCGTATCCACCAGACAGCGCGCGCCGAGCGCCGCCTCGCAGCCCTCGGCCTCAAGCGTCAGCCCGACGACCCGGCGCAGGCTGCCTTCCACGGTCAACGTGCGGATCGTGTCGGCACGTGCGCTGCGGCGTGCAAGCTGCTGCTGCCAGCGCGCACGCCGCGCGGCAAGCATGGCGTCCGTGTTCATGCGCCGCTCCCCACACCGTCCGTGGGAGCAGCTTCAGCCGCGATGCTCCTGGCTTGGTCAGAGCAAGCGCATCGCGGCTGAAGCCGCTCCCACAAGTGCGCTCCTGCGGGGTGAGTGGATGGTTGGCGGCTTTTCATGCGCCGGCCTCGTCGTCGACGCTGTCCTCGCCCAACACGCCGTCGATCACCGCGGCCAGCCGGGTATCCACCCGCGCATCGAGCCGTGAGCGTTCACTTTCCAGTTGGCAGTCGCCGCGTGCCAGCAGCGGATCGGCGAGCAGCTGCCAGTGTGATTCCGCCGCACCGGCTTCACGCAGCAGGGCCAGATCGTCCGGATGCAGGTGCACGCGCAGCTCCCTGGTGGCGGCGGGCAGTGCCGCCGCCGCTTGGCGCACGGCCTGCAGGATCAGCCCGGGCGACACTTGCAGCTCATGCACGATCACCCGGCGCGCCACCAGCATCGCCAGCCGCGCCAGCTCCTGCTCGGTCTGCTGATCGAGCGCCTGCAGCGGAAATGCCGCCGCGTGGTACAGCGCGTCCAGTCGGGCCATCTGCTCGCGCAACTGCTGCTGCGCAGCCAGCAAGCCTTCCGCACGACCGGCGGCATAACCTTCTTCGCGCGCCTGCCGTTCGATCGCCTCGAGTTCGCGCACGGTCGGTTGCGGCGCCGCCGTGACAGCCCGCAATGCGGGCTGCAGGATGCCGACGTGCGGCAACTCCCAGCGCTGGATGCCCGATGCGGCATCACTGCCGGCACTGATCATCAGACAAACTCCTCACCGCCCGATGACAGGGTGATCTGTCCGGCGTCGGCGAGTTTGCGGGCGGTCGCCATGACCTCTTTCTGTGCCGCTTCGACTTCGCTCAGGCGTACCGGCCCCTTCACCTCGAGGTCATCGCGCATCATGTCGGCGGCACGCTTGGACATGTTGGCGAAGATCCTTTCGCGCATGTCCGGCTCGGTGCCCTTGAGTGCGGTGATCAGGGTGCCTGACGGAACCTCGCGCAGCAGCGTCTGCATGCTGCGATCGTCGAGGCCGGCCAGATCCTCGAACACGAACATCAGCTCCTCGATCTTGCCGCCCAATACTTCGTCGTGGCTGCGGATCGCTGCAATCAACTCGGCCTCACGGCTGCTGTCCATCGCATTGAGGATATCCGCCGCCGCCTTGATGCCGCCCACCGTGGCGGATTTGAGCTTCTTGGTGTTGCCGGAAAACTGACGCTCCATCACCTCGTCCAGCTCGTTCAACGCATGCGGTTGCACGCCATCGAGTGTCGCAATGCGCATCACCGCATCGCTGCGCACGCGCTCCGGCAGATAGCCGATGACTTCGGCCGCCTGGTCCGGCTCCAGATGTGCCAGCACCAGCGCGATGATCTGCGGATGCTCCTGGTTGATCATTTCGGCGATCGCGCGGCTCTCCATCCATTTGAGCGATTCCAGCCCCTTGCTGCTGCGACCGAGCAGGATGCGGTCGATCAGGCCACCGGCCTTGTTCTCGCCCAGTGCATTGATCAGGATCTTGCGGATGTATTCCTCGGTGCCGACGCCGAGCGAGGTATGGCTGGCCATGTCGCCATCGAGCTTGTCCAGCACCTGTTTGACCTGTTCGCGCGACACGCCAGACAGCGCTGCCATGGCCGAGCCGACCGCTTGCACGTCCCGCGCGCTGAGGTGCTTGAGCACCTCGGCCGCATCTTTTTCGCCGAGCGTCAGCAGCAGGATCGCCGCGCTTTGCGCACCGCCAACGTGGGACTGATCAGCTGCCATCTGCGCTCACCCAGCTCTTCACCACTTGTGCCACCTGTTTGGGGTTTTCACCGACCATGCGGCGCGCCTGGCCAATGCGTTGCTCGTAGGCGAGCGCGGCGGATGCCGGCAGCCGGGCATCTTCGCCAGCCGGCATATCGTCGTCGACACGCACGGAAATCCTTGGCATCGGTGCCGGCAATGCCTGCGCCCGGGCCTCACTTCGCAGCAGCCCCTTCAGCAGCGGCCGCAACAGCCCGAACGCCACCAGCAAGGCCAGCATGATGCCGAGTCCCTGCTTGATCAGATCCATCACGCCGGGGCGTTGCCACAGCGGCTGTGGGGGCAGATCCTCGCTGGCCGGCCCATGCTGGAACGGCTCGTTGATTACGCTGACACTGTCGCCGCGGGCTGCATCGAAACCCACCACGTTCTTGGTCAACTCGGTCAGATGCTGCAGCTCCGGCGCGGTAAACGGCACGCTCTTGGGCGCCTTGCCGGCATCCCCGGCAGGATCGTTCGCCACCCTGGCCAGCTTGTTGTCCACCACCACGGCCACAGTCAGGCGCGACACCCGGCCAGCCGGATCGCTGACGTGACTGATCGTGCGATCCAGTTCGTAATTGCGGGTGGCGCTGCTGCTGCTCTCGCTCGGGCTGACGGTCGCTGCCGTGGTGGTCGCCGGGGCGGACTTGCCCGCCGCCGGATTGGCCGCAGTCGGCTGTGCCACCACGGCCGGCGGCTGATTGCTGAGCGCGCCGGGCACAGCGCCCGGACCTGCGCCGGCCGTATGCTGCTCGGTACTGGTCTGTTCACTGCGCAGAGCCGGATGATCATGATCGAAGGTTTCCGTGGCCTTCTCGGTCTGGCTGAAGTCCAGGTCGGCATAGACTTGGGCATGCACTCTGCCGGGACCGACCAGCGGCGTCAGCAGCGCCTCGATGCGTGCCGCGTAGGTGTTCTCGATCTGGGTCGCCAGGCGCAGCCGGGAATCACCGACCGCCGTGGGACTGTCCGAATCACTGGTCAGCAGCTGGCCTTGCTGATCGATCACCGACACCTGGCGGGCATCGAGGTCCGGAACACTGGATGCCACCAGATGCACGATCGCCGCGACCTGGCCGGAGTCCAATTGGCGGCCCGGGTACAGCGTGACCAGTACCGACGCGCTGGCGGCCCGGTTGTCACGGATGAATGCCGAGGGCTTGGGCAAGGCCAGATGCACGCGCGCGGCACGCACCGACTGCAGCCCGCTGATCGTGGTGCCGAGGTCGGTCTCCAGCATTTGCTGATAACGGGTGCGCTCGGCCAGGTCGCTCATGCCGAACGGCGAGTCAGCGGCGCCGGCGGCGCTGCTGCTGGCCAGCCCCTGCGGCAAGCCCTGGCCGGCCAGTTTCAGGCGCAGTGCTGCCAAGTCGGCGGCCGGCGCCATGATCGACGAACCGTCGCTGCTGAGCTGGTAAGGCGTGTTGCTGGCCTGCAATTGCTGGGTGATCGCCGCGGCGTCCTTCTGGGCCAGCCCCGCATACAGCAGGCCATAGTTCGGCCCACGCGACCACAACACCACGGCCACACCCAATGCGACCGCGGCAGCCACCGCCACCAGCAGCAACAACTGGCGTGCGACCGGACTGCCGGCAAGCTGCTTGAAGGGGTCCAGGCGCGCGCCGTTGTTCTGGGTCGTCGCGATGGCGTTGTCGGCCATGGGGCTGCTCGTTGGCTAGGGGGTGAGAGGGGCGCGGTGCTGCAGCCGTCAGACCGGCATGTTCATGATTTCCTTGTACGCAGCGACCAGCTTGTTGCTTACCTGAACCATCGTTCGCAGTGACAGGTCAGCCTTCTGCACCGCAATCATCGTGCGTCCAAGATCCGCCCCCGGATCGCCGCGCTCGAAGCTCGCCGCCATGCGGCCAGCTTCCATCTGGGTCTGCCCGACCGCGGAGATCGAGCGTTTCAGCAGCGCGGAGAAGTCGCTTTGTGCGCCGGCCGCGGGCGCTGCCCCGAACGCCGTTTCAGGCGCGCGCGCGGTGGCGCTCATCTGGCGCATCTGGGACAGCAGGTTGTTGACGTCGATCTGACTCATGACGGATTTCCAGCACATGACGGTAGACAAGGAGCAGAGTGCACAACCCGTGCCACTAGCAGCCTGTCGGGCTTTGGTGGTCGAGGCGAAAATCTGGTTGAGCGAGACCAGATTTTCGACGGTTCGCCGCCCCATAGTGGTTCTATGGGGCAAGAATCGACGGAAAGATGGGCCGCGCAGCCGGATTTGCAGCCCGGCCGACCAAAGTCCGACAGGCTGCTAGGCCGCCAAGCCGTTCTGCAGGCCGTACTTGCGCAGCTTTTCCACCAGCGTGGTGCGCTGCATCCGCAGCAGCCGGGCGGCGTGCGCCACCACGCCGCCGGTCGCATCAAGCGCCTGACGGATCATCCCCACCTCGATATCGGCCAGGTGATCCTTCAGATCCAGCCCGTCCTCCGGCAACAGACCCAACCCGCCAGGCATCGTGTGCATGCTGTGCTCCGGTGCCGACAGCGCGCGATCTTCCATCAGCGTCAGCAGCGCCGCGCCACGCACTTCATCACTGACCATCCGGCCGCGGTATTTTTCCGGCAGATCGCTGGCGCGCACCTCGCCATGCGGATACAGAATCGCCATGCGTTCGACCAGATTGGACAGTTCGCGCACGTTGCCCGGCCACGGATAGGCGCGCAGCGCCTGCAGCGCGCCATCACTGAAACGCACCATGCCCAAGCCGCGGCGCACCAGTCGCTTGTTGAACTCGCTCACCAGTACCGGCAGATCCTCCAGCCGTTCGTGCAGCGACGGCAACTCCAGCGGGAACACGCTGAGGCGATAGTAGAGATCCTCGCGGAACTGGTCGTGTGCGATCGACTGTTCCAGATTGCGATGGGTTGCGGCGATGATGCGGACGTCGCAGCGCTGGCTGCGATTGCCGCCCACCCGTTCGTACACGCGCTCCTGCAGCACGCGCAGTAGCTTCACCTGCATCGGCAGGCTCATGTCTCCGATCTCGTCGAGAAACAGCGTGCCGCCCTCGGCCATCTCGAAGCGTCCCTTGCGCGCACTGATCGCGCCGGTGAACGCGCCCTTTTCATGCCCGAACAGTTCGCTTTCCAGCAACTCGGCCGGAATCGCCCCGCAGTTGATGGCGACAAACGGCTGGTCGCGGCGCGGCGAGTTCTCGTGAATGGCGCGGGCCACCATTTCCTTGCCGGTACCCGATTCGCCCAGCACCAGCACGCTCGAATCGAACGGCGCCACCTGGCGGATCAGGGCATTGACGCGGGTCATCGGTGCCGATTGGCCGACAAAGCGCGCACCGCCTGACTGGCCTCCGGGCAGGCGCGTCTGCACGACACGCATGGCCTCGGCCAGCTGTTCGTAGCGCAATGGAAATTCGATTTCGGTCACCCGGGCGGCCGCCAGCGAGGATGCTGCGCCGAAGCGCTCGGCCCAGGCCGAGTCGCTGGCCAGCAATATCGGCATCTGTGCCGATACTGCGCCAAGCAGCGCGAACTGGCGCTCTGCCTCGGCCACCTCGCCAATGCCGCCGATGTATACCCCGCGCCAGGCGTGAGTGGACTCGTCCGTGCTGTCGCAATCGGCCCCGTGCTGCGGTCGGTATCCCAAGAAGTACAACGCTGAAATGACTGACTCTGCCCGCCTCTGATCGGATTCAATGACCAGGAAATTGAATTTCTGCATCGCTATGCCCCTGTTGTACGCCGCTACTGCATTGCGGCCAGACCCATGCTTCCTGCGGGCCTGCCCTCATCGTGCCGACTTTCCGTCACCGGCTTGATCAAGGGAAGGCAAAAAGGAGGCCAGTTTTGACGGCTGCAGCGCCAGCAAAACGTCAGCCGCCGGTTTGCTGACCAGCGCATGCACGTATTCGCGGCAGGGGGTTGGTGCCGGACCTATCGCGTAACTGCATGAAGTTGCAGGCGCATTGTCGGCACTCTCGCAGGGGGTAACGGGCGTGGCCTGCGCGCTGCCGGCTTCACGTCCACGTCACGCCAATTTTCGGCAATGTGAACTGCATCACACGAGGTCTGCGGGCGTCACCACGAAGAGCGTGAACTGCATCACACGAGGTCTGTGGCGCTCACGAAGAGATCAAATTGTCAACTGACGCGCCACTGCCACTTTGCGTCGGTGATGGCGAAAAACCAGCCGTTCGATTGCGTCACCCAGCGCGTCGCTCAGCGGGGCGAACACCGCGAATATCCGACTTTCGTCCAATGGCTTTTCCGGTCGCGCCACCAGCTCCAGTGGCAGACTGAGGCACGTGTCAAAACGCAGGCGCAGCAGAAACGCCTCGCCGGGCGGAACCAGTGCCGCCGGCAGAATCGCGCCGACCGCGTTGAAGCGCAGCGGCTGCCGCGACGGCAGGGAACTGACTGGCACCAGCAGCTGGTTGACGATGTCGATCAGCGCGTTGAGCTTGGCGTCCATCCGCAGCATTTCCTGCATCAGCGGGCTGTCGTCCTCAGCCTGCTCGGCGCGCCGCTCCTCGAGGGCCGCCATCACCGCCAGCGTGTTCGCATTGCGGTCGGCGCGGCGGCTGGTCTCGATAGCCGGCAACGGCCATTCGATCGGCACGCAGTCGAAGTGCCATTGGCCTTCGCAGCTCACCCGCCCGGAAAATGCCTGCCACGCCTGGTCTTGCATGAGATATCCGCCTTGCACATGATCCACGCGCTGCTACCGAGTCGACCACGACTGCAGCAAGCGCATGGCCGGGCACCCTGAAACCAGCGGTGCATCATCCTCGTACGATAGCGGCAAGCCATGCTTCGGCGACACGGCTGTCGCCCGGCGCCTGTTCAAGGCGTGCGAGCGGACACCAGGTAGGCATTCAACGCACGATGCGTCTGGCGATGCTGACCCAGTTCGCGCGCAATGCCCGCGCGCGCGTGACCGGCCAGCTCCAGCAAATCCTGATTCTGCTGCTGCAGCACAAGCAGCGCCTGACGGGTCGCTTCATTCGCCGGATGGTCGCGCCGCAGCAGATCCTGGTACTCCAGCCGCAGCGCGACCACGCCCGACCAGTTGCCTGTTTCGGCGGCCTCCAGCATCTGCACGCTCACCCACATGGCGCGCTCCAGATGGTCTGGCACGCGGTCGCTCACCGCACAGCCCCCGATGCCAGCTGCGGACGCGACACATAGGTGCCGCGTATCGCCTGCCAGCCGTCACGGATCGGCGTGAGCAGGCTGACGGCCTCATCCAGCCCGGCCAGATCGTTGTTCAATTGCGCCTGCAGCAGAATGCCCGTCACATATTGATAGAGCGCATCCAGCCGCTGGCTGAGGTTGCGATCCACTTTGTGATCCAGGCTGTCGCGCAGTTCGCCGACAATGGCGAGCGCACCCGATATGTTGCGGCCCTTGGCCGCCACATTGCCATGCGTCAGGTGCCCGCGCGCCTGGTTGATCCGGTCGATGACGCCGTCCAGCAACATGCCGATCAGCTGGTGCGAGTCGGCACCCTCGACGCTGCCGCGCACGCTGTTTTGCTGGTAGATCGCGCTGGCTTTGCGCATGTATCCGTTGGTCATGTCGGTCTCCTGTCAGATCACGGCTTTGACGGGTTGTTCAACTGGGCCAGCATGGTCGTCAGGAAGCTGCTGGTGTTGTTCAGACTGGACATCAACGTGTCGAGGTTGGTGTATTGCGCCTGCAACTGCTGCTGATAGACCGCCATGCGTGCGTTCAACGCCGTCTGCTGGGTCGAAAGCTTGCTCAGACTGCTGGTGATGCTCTGCTGACGGGTCGCGATGATCCCGGTGCTGGAAGTGAATATGCCCATGACGGCATTGAGATGGGTCGCATAACCGCTGGTTCCGGAAAACAGATCCTGGACCGCCGCGGGATTTGCGCTGAGCGCGCTGTTCAGCGTGGTCGAGTTGAGCGCCAGCGTGCCATCGGCCTGACGGGTGATACCGAGGCTGGCCAGTGAGCCGATGCTGTTGCCGGGAACGCTCTGGCTGAGGGCGGCGGAAATCTGGCTCTGTACCGAATTGAGGGTGGAATCACCCAGCAAGGGGCCTGACACCTGGGTGGTGGAGTTGTAGCTGGAAAGTGAGCTGATCGAGCTGGCGTAACTGTTGTAGGCAGTCACGAAAGCCTGGATGGCGGTCGCCGTACTGCTGGTGTCCTGCGTCACGCTCAGGGTGGTGTTGCCCAGCGTCGCCAGGTTGACCGTCACGCCGCCGATGGCGCCGCTGACCGCATTGCTGGCGCTGTCGACGGCGATGCCGTTGAGCGTCAGTTGCGCATCCTTGGCTTCGCTGCTGCCCGCCGTATTCAATGTGGTCGCCAGGCTCGCGAGGCCGGAACTGCTGCCACTGGCGGTGCTGATCGTGAAGCCATTGGCGATGCCGGTTTTGTTGGAGCTCAGCAACAGCTGCGAGCCGTTGGTGCCATTGATCACCGTGGCAGTCACCCCGGGGTTGCCCGCAGCGCCATTGATCGCGGTGGCAATGTCCTGCAGGGTAGCGGTAGCCGAAACGTTGATGCTGACGCTGCTGCTGCCCACGCCGATATTCAGCGTGCCGCTGCCAATCGCGGCGGTGCCGGCATAGGCCGCACTGGTGCGTTGCTGCACCGTGGCCAGCTGCGTCACATTCAAGGCATAGCTGCCCGGTTGGGCATTGCTCAAGGTGCTGACGGTGCCGATGGCGGGATTGGCCAGCGATGCGGTGTAGCTGTTGTACGTGCTGGTGTTGGTCAGTGCGACCGCCGCCGTCTGCAGCGCATTGAGCGTGCTGCTCAGCGTGCCGAGAGCGGACAAGGTGCTGTTGTCCTGCGCGGTCGCCCGGGTGATCTGCGCCTGCGGCGCTGCCTGCTGGGCGTTGACCAGGGCAGTCACGATCGCGGTGACGTTCAGACCCGAGCCGATACCGGCGGAGCTGAGAATGCCCTGACCGGGGCTTGACGTGCCGCCGGGAGTGGATGGGCTGGTCAATGAGCTGAGCAACGAACTCAGGCTGCTGCCGGATGTGGCACTGGTGGTCATGGCGAATCTCGCTGGGTGGATCCTGCCCTGCCCTTGAGGGCGCGGGCCACGAGTCACCGGCAAAAACCTCGCAGTTGCAAGCAAGGGCTTTGCCGGTGGCTCCGGTCGATCGGGCGGCGATGCTGTTGCATGATGCCGCCCGACCGTTTCAAAGCCTGGCTCGAGCCTGTCGCGGAGTCAGCGCGACAGGCCCGGTGACGGTTACTGCAGCAGCTTAAGCACCTGCTGCGGCTGCGAGTTGGCCTGGGCCAGCACCGAGATACCCGCCTGCTGCAAGATGTTCGCCTTGGCCAGGTTGGCGGTCTCCGCCGCGAAGTCGGCGTCGCGGATCGTGCTCTGCGAGGAGGCCAGGTTGTCACGCTGCGCGCCGAGGGTGGAAATGGTCGACTGGAAGCGGTTCTGGATCGCGCCCAGGGTGCTGTTCAAGTTGCTGACCGTGTTCAGCGCCACGTCGATGCGCGAGATCAGGTCATTGGCACCGTCCACCGTGCCCACGGTACCGTTGGCGAGGCTGCCAGCTACCGCTGCCGTGGTGCCGGCGGTATATGCGCCTCCGCCATTGCCGTTGGTCGCCGTAGCCGTAACCACCTGCGCACCCGTATCGGCGATATTGAGGCCCTTGGTGGCGTCGCTGGAGTAGAAATTGAGGCCGGTACCGGCCGCATTCACCGCCGCGGTGACGCCCGAGATATTAGCCGCGTTGACGGCGTCGGACAGCCCTTGCAGGCTGGTCACGCCGGTGAGGCTGATCGCCGTGCCGTTGATCGACAGGCCTTCGCTGCCCAGATTGTTGGCGGCGCCTGCCACCGAGACCGGCGCACCGCCGATGAAGCTGGTGGCGCCGGCGCCGCCGGCAATCACCGGTGCCGTCGACGCGGTGCCGGTGGCGGTGCTGGTGATCTTGAACACACCGGCCGTGTTGCTGACCGTGTAGGCACCGGGGGCAGCGGTGTTCAACTGGTTCTGCACGTCGGTCTGCAGCAGGGCCGCCGTGGTATCACTCGCGGACGTCGTGACACTGTGGCCGTCGACGCTGAAGGTATAGGCCGAAGACGTCGTGGCTGCCACCGAACCGGTGACCGAGCCCGAGGTCGGCGTAAATGCCGCCGGCGGAACCGTGCCGCCCGAGACTTCAGCGACGGCGCCGATCTGGCTGGTCTTGACGCCCTGGCTCACGTTCACGCTGATGGTCTGGCCGACGTTGGCACCGACCTGGAAGCTCAGGTTGCCGAGCGAGCCGTTCAATACCTTCTGGCCGTTGAAATCGGTCTGGTTGGCGATACGAGTGATTTCCGCCAGACGCTGCTGCACTTCGGTGTCGATGGAGGCGCGGTCGGCGTTGGTATAGCTGCCGTTGGCCGACTGCACCGCCAGATCGCGGATCGCCTGCAGGTTCGCGGTGACCTGGCTGAGTGCGGACTGCGTGGTCTGCGCCAGGTTGATCGCGTCGCTGGCGTTGGAGCTCGCCTGGCCGAGGCCGCCGATCTGGGTGGTGAAGTTGGTCGAGATCGCATAGCCGGCCGCGTTGTCGGTGGCGCTGTTGATCTTCAGGCCCGAGGACAGACGCGCGGTCGCCTGGGACACGGCGCTCTGCGACTTGGTGAGATTGTTCTGCGCGGTCAGCGAGTTGATGTTGGTGTAAATGCTCAGTGTCATGGGTATCTCCTCAAAGGAAACCGATTGCCGGATTGTTTGGACTTTCTGCATCCCGGCGGCAAGGTTCCATTGCAGGAAAGCCATCCGCCTCAAAGAGTTTTTCGGCGCCGGCTGAAAATACTTGAGCGCTGGCTATGGCTTTTTTTCGACGTTGCCGTTAGGAAAGACTGCGGACTCCCGTTTCATGCCCGCCGCAGGATCCGCCCGGCTCCGACCCGGGCCCGCTCCGCGATCGGCCCACTGGATGCAGGTTTGGCACCGGCGTCATCGTCATCAGTGACCGCTTTACTTGATGTAGTTGAACAAGCTCATCGAACCCACTTTGGCAAACACCTGCTGCGATGCCTGCAACGCGACCGACTGCGACGACAAATTGCTTATGGCCGTATAGACGTCCACATTCTGCACGCCGGAAAGTGCGCCTTGATAGGTCACATTGAGATCCTGGTACGTGGTCTTCTGCTGGCCGAGCGTATTCAGGCGCCCGCCGATGGCCACCTCGGTACTGGTCACCACCCCCTTCGCCTGGTCCAGCGACTCGATCTGCCGGTTGAGGCTGTTGGCGAGCACGGTAGCGTTGCCGCTGCCCTGCAGCGCCGTGATCATGTTGCCCAGCGTGGTGAAGATGTCCTGGTTGCCGCCCGCCTTGACGCCGACGGTATCGCCTGCGGCAGGCGTGCCGCTCATCGTGATCGACATGCCGTTGAAGCTGACCGTGCCGCCATCCTGATACGTGCCGCCGACCGGGACACCGCTGCCGTCGAGCACCGGATTGCCGTGGGCGTCAGCCGCCGTCCAGCTGCCATTGGCGCCGAAGCTGATGGTGTAACCGCCGCCGCTTGCCGCGCTGGCGCTGTTCCATGCGGCCGCATTGCTCACGCTGTTCGCGCCCACGACCAGCGTGCCGGTGTTGCTGCTGCCCGCGCTGGCCGTGAACGTGCCATTGCCGGATGCGACGTCCATGAAAACAGCGCTGCCGGCATCACTGGTGGGGATCTGCAGTCCCGCGCCGAGGGATGCCATCAACGTCGCATTATTGCCGGCATAGCTCACCACCCCGGCCGCGTTCTTCGCGAACGGCGCGGTGGTGGTGCTGGTGCCCGCAAAAAGGGCATCGCCATTGCTGTCGGTGGAATTGGCAAGCTGGACAAGCTGGTCACGCATTTGTGTCAGTTGCGTCGCCATGCCGGCACGATCACTGGCGGACAGCGAGCCGTTGATGCCCTGAATCGCCATCGAACGAGCGCTGTCGAGCAGGTTGCCCGCCGAACTCAGCACCGTCTGCTCAGTGGAAAGCCGGCTGTTGGCACTGTCGATGTTGCTGGAATACTGCGCATTGGAAGCCAGTATGTGGCTCAGGCTGATGATCTGGCCCGCGCCCGCGGGGTCGTCCGACGCCACATTGATGCGCTTGCCGGTGGACACCTGATTCTGGGTCGTGGCTAGGGTGCTCTGCTGGTTGAGCAGGCTGCCCAGCGACTGCTGGTACATCCAGCTGGTGGAAAGGCGCATGTCGATTACCTCTGGACGGCGGTCAGCAGGCTGCTGAAGATGGTCTGGGAGGCGGCGATGATCTGCGCCGAGGCCTGGTACGCCTGTTGATACTTGACCAGGTTCGCAGCTTCCTCATCCAGGTTGACACCGGAAAGACTCTGCTGGGCAGATACCGCCTGATGGTTGAGGCTGGTCTGCGTGGTCAGGTTGGTGGCCGCCTGACTTCCCACATTGCCGATCTGGGTGGTGAGCCCGGCAAAACTGTCCAGCACCGAGGTCGTGCCGCCATTGAGCACGCCGACATTTGCCAGCGCCGCCAGGCTCAGTGCGTTGCTGTTGTCATTCAAGCCGTTGGTATTGGCCGACACATTGAAAGTGTCCCCAGCCGCCGGTGTGCCGGCAAGCGTCAGGCTCCAGCCATTGGCCGTGATGGGTTGTCCCGCGGCATAGCTGCCGCTTGCCAGCACGCTGCCACTGGCGTCGGTGACCTGATACGCCGTCGGCGTGCTGAAACTTACCGTGGCATTGTTCAAAAGGGCCGGATTGGTGGCATCGGACACATTGATCGAACCGATCGTCGCCGCCCCCGTATTGCTGCTGCCCGCAGCGACGCTGAGCGCCGCCGCTGCCGCTATCCCGGCAGGATTCGTCATGCTCAGCGCCAGCCCGGTGGCGGCGTTGCGGGTCGGCTGGATCTGGTAACTGTCGCCGGCCTGCGCCGCGCCGGACAGGTTGAACGTGAGTCCGTCCGCCGACAGGCTGCCACTGGCATTGGTGGTGAGCGGCACACTCTGCCCCGCCGTGGTCTGCAGCTTCCATTGGCTGCCGTTGTAACTGAGGGTGTAGTCAGACGCCGTCAACCTGGAAACATCGCTGATGCTGGCCACCACGCTGGCGCTGCCCAGATTGCTGCTGGCGGGAAGTACCGTTGGCTGCGGCACGCTGAAGATGGCGCTGCCCTGCTTGCCATTGAGATCGAGTCCCTTGGCCTGCTGGGCGTTGACGCTTGACCCAAGCGCCACGGCGGCCTGACCCAGCTGGTTCTGCACGGAATCGAGCACATTGCCCCGATAGTCCAGCAACGCGCCCAGCGAACCGCCGCTCAGGCGACTGGTGATGTCATTGCCCGAACTGTCGAAAACATTGCTGCGGGCGGGATCGTAGACCGTGCCGCCGCTCGACAGCTGGTACGCGTTGCTGCCGCTGACCAGCGCCTGGCCGCTCGCCGAGTACACGCTGACCGTGCCATCGCCCTCGGTGACGGCAGATACGCCGAGATAGCCCGATAGCGTGCTGACCAGGGCATCGCGCTGGTCGAGCAAGGCATTCGGCTGACCCGTGCCACTGGCCTGGCGGATCTGCTGGTTGATATTCGCGATATTGCCGATGACGCTGTTGATACTGGCGACGGTGCTTTTGATCTGGCTGTTGATCTGAGTCTGCTGGCTGCCCAACTGCTGGCCCAGCGTGTTGTACACGGTGACCAGCGCGTTGGCGCTGCCGAGCAGTGCCTGGCGACCGGATGTGCTCCCGGGTGCATTGGCTACGGTGCTGAACGCGCCATAGAAACTGTCAAGCGATCCCTGCAGGTTCCCGCTTCCGCTGAGCGCGCCGTTGAGCGTGCTCGCCAAATTGTTGTAAGAGGTTGCATGCTGCAGGCTGGCGTTGCTGCTCCACACCGCGCTGGTCAGGTATTGGCTGTACGCGCGCTGCACCGCCACCACGTCGACACCGGTGCCGATGGTGTAACGGCCATTGGATTGCGAGATGGCTTCGGATTGCTGCACCACCTGCCGGCTGTAGCCGGCGGTGTTGGCGTTGCTGATGTTGTTGCCAACCGTATTGAGCGCCACCTGGGCGGCATTCAGGCCCGAGATGCCGGTGCTGAGCATGTTAGCCATGGGCAATTCCTACGCGCTTCATTCTGCAGTAGTCGGCAAATGGACGGCATTCTTGAGCGCCGCCAATGCCTGGCGCATGACCGGACTGTCGGCGATGGCGGCGATCTTGGTGGCGTAGGCAGGGTCAGTGGCGTAGCTGCCGTTGATCAGCCCGCGCGCAAAACCGAGCACGTCGTCACCCTTGCCAAGGGCGCCGGCATAGCGGGGATTCTCGCCAACCAGTCGCGCAAAATCCTCGAAGGACGCTGCCGGGGTGGCGTAGGAGCGGAACTGCGCCTGCCGCCTGACCGGCACGCCACCCTCGAACTCGAGCGTCGGCACGTTGACGCGCCCGCCCGCCCAACTGGCGCCAGCCTTCATGCCGAACAGATTGTTGCTGCTGCTGCCGTCCGCGTGTGCCGGCATGTGTTTGCCCCACTGGGTCTCCAGCGCGGCCTGAGCCAGCACGGCTCGCAGCGACACACCCAGTTTCTGGGCAACCTTGGATGCGTAAGGTGCCAGCTCGCTGACGAACTGCGCGGCGTTGGCGTAGGTGGCTCCCCCGGGAATCATGCGGGAGGCGGCCTGCCCCGCCGCACCTGCCGCACTGAGCACCGATCCCAGACGCTTCTGCCAGTCGTCGGTGGAAGGCACGGCAGCCGACGGGCTCGCCGCCGTGGTGGCGGGCGACTGGCCGGGCACGGCGGGGCCCGCGGTCGACCCGCCCAGCTGGCGAACCAGCATGTCGGCAATACCGAGCCCATGGCCCTGCGCCGAGAGGGTTACCGAGAGCTGCTGATCGAACAGCCCTTGCCAGGCATTGCCGGACTGGCTGTCAAACAGCGGATCGCCGTAGTTGGCGTCGCGCATCGACTTCAGCATCATCTGGGTGAAGATGGATTCGAATTGCTTGGCGACGATCGGCAACGCCGCCTTGCTGTCGGTCTGCGCACGCTGGCGCAGCGCGCTGAAGCCGGACAGGTCAGTCCAGGTGTTGACACTCTGAATCGCGTTGTCGCCGCCGATCGCCATCAGATCACCACGAGTTCCGCATGCAGCGCGCCGGCCTGCTTGAGCGCCTGCAAGATCGAAATCAGGTCGCTCGGCGCGGCGCCGACCTGGTTGACCGCACGCACGATGGTATCCAGGCTCACGCCCGGGCCGAACTTGAACATGTGCCCGCTGCCCTCGCTGATCTGGACGTTGCTGCTCGGCACGACCGCCGTCTTGCCGCCGCTGAACGGACCCGGCTGGCTGACCAGCGGTTGTTCGCTGATGGTCACTTCGATCCCGCCGTGCGCGACGGCGGCGGCACTCACCCGCACGTCCGAACCGATAACCACCGTGCCGGTACGCGAATTGATGACCACGCGCGCCGGCGGGCTGCCGGGATCGACATCCAGACTCTGGATGGCACCGAGCCAGGCGACCTTCTGTGACGCATCCTGCGGCCCGCGCACCGAAACCGTGCCACCGTCCACGGCAGCCGCCGTACCGGCACCGTAAACATGATTGATGGCCTGCGCGATGCGCGCGGCCGTGGTGAAGTCCGGCGTATCCAGATTGAGCATCATGTTTCCACTGTTGCCGAACGAGGTCGGCACGCTGCGTTCGACCGAGGCTCCGTTCGGGATGCGTCCGGCGTCGGTGCTGTTTATCTGCACGCTGGAGCCGCTCTTGCCCTGCGCGCTGGCGCCTCCGATCACCACGCTGCCCTGCGCGATCGCGTACACATTGCCGTCGGCACCGCGCAGCGGCGACATCAGCAACTGACCACCGCGCAGGCTCTTGGCATTGCCGATCGAGGCCACGGTGACGTCGATGTTCTGGCCAGGCTTGGCAAACGGCGGCAGATCGGCGGTGATGATCACCGCCGCCGCGTTTTTCAGCTGCGGGCGCGCATTCGCCGGCACCGTGATACCGAACTGCTGCAACATGTTTTCCAGACTTTGCGTGGTGAATGGCGTCTGCGTGGTCTGATCGCCACTGCCGTCCAGGCCCACCACCAGGCCATAGCCGATCAGCTGGTTGCTGCGCACACCGCCTACCGAGACCAGATCGCGGATCTTGTCAGCATGTGCGGGGGCAGCCAGCGCCAGCATCAGGCATGCCAGCATGCCCACGGTGGTCGAGCGCCAGCGCGACAAGGTCTCGCGCAGTGCCGCGCGGCGCGCCGCGCCGCTGTCCCGCTCGACCGGCGCACGCATCGGCTGGAACGCTGCACTTGCCTGATTCTGGCTCGCGACCTCCTGGCCAGCAGGGGCGCGTGCGTGCGGGAACGGCTCCATCTTCCGGCGTGGTTTCATCAGAACGGCATCCATTTGGAATTGAAAAAGCGCGCCAGCCAGCCCTGGCTGTTGGCATCGGCGAGCGATCCGCGCCCGGTGTAGCTGATCCGGGCATCGGCCACGCGCGTCGAGGCGACCGTGTTGTCTTGCCCGATATCCTGCGGACGAACGATGCCGGCGATGCGCACCAGCTCCTGGCCCTGGTTGATCGTCAGCCACTTTTCGCCACGCACCATCAGGTTGCCGTTGGACAGGCGCCTCGACACCGTGACGGTGATCTGGCCGGTGAGCTGGTTGCTCTGGCTGCTGGTGCCGGCGCCAGCGAACGCATTCTTGCCATTCAGACCGATGCTTGCCGGCTTGCCGCCGAAGGTAGCCGCCTGGCCGAGGATGGTCGGCGCCGCGATGGCCACGCTGTCGGTCTTGCTGGTGCTGGTGGTGGCCTTCTTGCTGGCCTGGGTACTCTCCATCAGGATGATGGTGAGGATGTCGCCAACCCGGTGCGCACGCGGGTCGGTGAACAACTCCATGCTCTGTGCCTCGTGATAGATCGAGCCGTCGGCCGGTGGCGCCTGCTCTTGCTGCATCGGCGCGGTGGCTGCCCAGTGCGAGTCGTCGCGCACCGGTTGCAAGGCGCAGCCGGCGAGCACCAGCAAGCCGGCCATGACGATCCCGCGCAGGATGGGGTTGATCGATGACATGGTGATACTCATATCTTGTTCGTCAGAACCTGCAGCATCTGGTCAGCGCTGCTGACCGCCTTGGAATTCATCTCGTAGGTACGCTGCGTCTCGATCATGTTCACCATCTCCTCCACCACGTTGACATTGGAGGACTCGAGCGATCCTTGTTGCAGCGTGCCCATGCCACTCAGGCCCGGTTGCCCGGTTTGTGGCGAGCCGCTGGACGCGGTTTCCACGTAGAGGTTGCCGCCCTGCGACTGCAAACCGGCCGGATTGACGAAGTTCGCCAGCTGCAGTGCGCCGACCTGCACCGCCGTGGCCGAACCGGCGGTCGTCGCCGATACCGTGCCGTCACTGCCGATCGTGATGCTCTGCACATTGCTCGGCAGGGTGATTGCTGGCGAAATCGCATAACCATCGGCGGTCACCAGCTGGCCGTTGGCGTCGGTCTGCAGCGAGCCGTCGCGGGTATAGGCGGTGGTGCCGTCGGGCATGCTGACCTGCAGAAAACCGCTGCCCTGGATCGCCACGTCCAGCGAGTTGCCGGTCTGCGTGATGTTGCCCTGGGTAAACAGCTTTTCGGTGCCGACCACGCGCACGCCGGTACCCACCATCAGTCCCGATGGCGATTGGGTCTGTTCGGTGGTCTGGCCGCCGGGCTGGCCCTTGTTCTGGTAAATCAGATCCTGAAACGACGCGCGTGAGCTCTTGAAGCCGGTCGTGTTCGCATTGGCCAGGTTGTTGGATATGACGTCCATGCGCGTCTGCTGCGCATCGAGGCCGGTCTTGGCGATCCAAAGGGAAGAAAGCATGTGTCACTCCAGAGAGTTGATGCCGCCGGACGTCAGCCCAGCTGCAGAAGTTTGGCGGCGGCGGCGGCGTTGTCCTCGCCACTCTTGATCGACTTGATCTGCATGTCGTACTGCCGCGACAGGGCGATCATCTTCACCAGCTCGCCCGACACGTTGACATTGCTGCTTTCCAGTGCGCCTGCAGTGAGGCGCACGTTGGGATCGATCGCAGCCTGGCCGCCATTGGCCATGTGCATGAGTCCATCGCCGCCCTGCGTCAGTTGCGCCGGATCCGGATTGACCAGCCGGATGCGATCCACCATCGCCACCGAATTGGGCGTGGATCCGAGCGGCACGGTGGAAATCGTGCCGTCGTCGCCGATGCTGATCTGCGCGCTGTTAGCCAGGTTGATCGGACCGGCGCTGCCCATGACCGGATTGCCGGCGGCGTCGGTCAACTGGCCGTCTGCCGTCAGCTGCAGATCGCCGGCGCGCGTATAGCCCTCCGATCCATCGGGCGCCTGCACGGCGATCCAGCCACTGCCTTTCAGCGCCACATCGAGCGAACGACCCGTACTTCTCGTTGCGCCCTGCGCCAGATCCTGGCCAAGCCCCTGGGCCACGGCATTGATCCGGGTGGCCAGACCGCCACCTTGCACAGGCAGGCTCTGGAAGGCCGTCATCTCACTCTTGAAGCCGACCGTGGAGGCATTCGCCAGATTGTTGCTGACCGCACCCTGGGCAAGCATGATCTGCGTTGCCCCGGTCATCGCCACATAGAGAGAATGATCCATGACGGCGGATTACCTGGAGACCGCGGTAAACAGCGTGGAAGCCAGGACGTTGTCGGTGCCAAGCACCTGGGCATTCGCCTGGTAGTTGCGCTGCGCCTGGATCATGCTGACCAGCTGCGCCGTGGTATCGGAGGTATTGGAGCTCTCCAGCGCGCCGGACTGCACACTGCCGAACTGACCGCTGCCCGCTGTGCCCATCACCGCGGCGCCGGAATCGCCGCTCGCCGCCCAGTTGGTGTTGCCGAGCTGACGCAGTCCCTGCAGATTGGCAAAGTTGGCCAGCGCAAGCTGGCCGACCTTGGTGCTCTGGTTGTTCGAGTAGTTCGCTGTCACCACACCCTTGCTGTCGATGTCGATCGAGGTGAAGGTGCCTGCCGCAAAGCCATTCTGGGTAATGGCACCGGCTGAGTAGGAGGTTCCGAACTGGGTCGTGTTGGTCACGTTGACTGTCAGCGCCAACGGATTGGAACCATTGCCCAGATTGACCGGGGTAAATACCAGGTTGCCGCCGGCCGGCGTAGCGAGATTGCCGGACGTATTGAAGGTCATCGCCTGGGTGCCGGCGCTGCTGCCATCTACATACAGGTTTGCGTTCCAGGCATTCGTTGCGGTCTTGACGTAGTACACCGTGCCCTGGTGCGTGCCGCCTTGGGAATCATAGACAGTGACCGGCGTGGCCGCGTTGTAGCTGGTCGCATCGGTGGTGCTGAACGGGTTGACCGGCACGGTCGCGCTCGCCGGCAGGTTCGATGTCATGGTCACCAGCGATGTTGCGGTGGCATTGCTCTGCGCGCTCGCGAGCTGCAAGTTGGTCAGTGTGCTGGTATCGAAGCCGCCAATGCCGTTGGGCGGATAGACCTGCAGTTTTGCACCGCCGGGAGTCACCACATTGTTGTTGGCGTCGGTCTGAAAATTGCCGGCGCGGGTATAGCTGATGCCGTTGCCGTTGTTGATGGTGAAAAAGCCGTTGCCGCTGAGCGCCAAATCCAGGCTGTTGCCAGTGGTTGCAATACTCCCTTGGGCAAACTGCTGAGCCACAGCTTCCAGGCGCGTGCCGCTGCCGGTAGCGGTGGAGTTCAGATTGAGCCCGGTAACCGCGAAAATATCCGCGAACTCGGCACGTGACCCCTTGAAGCCGGTCGTGTTGGCGTTCGCGATATTGTTCGAGATGACATTGAGGTCGGATTGCGCCGCATTGATTCCGCTGAGTGCCGTATTCAAAGCCATGATGTGTTCCTCGAGTGAGTGGAAGGGTGGAACCCGTGGATCAGAGAATCTGCGCCACCTGATTCAGCGGGACACCGCCCACGCCAGACACCTGCAGGTAGGTACCCACGCTGCTGCCGCCGTAGCCGACAGCCGTCACGGTGCCTGCGGCATACGTATTCAGGGGGCTGCCATTGCTGCCTGCAGCCAGTCCGTACGTGCCTTGCGCCACCGGATGGCCGTTGTCGTCCTTGCCGTCCCAGGTGAACCGGGCAAGGCCACTGTTCTGATTGCCAAGATTGATGGTGCGCACCGCCTTGCCGGTGGCGTCGAGGATGCTCACGCTGACGTTGCCCGGATTGCCGACATTGACGGCGCCGGTAACGCTGCTGCCCGTGTAATTGACCGTCGGCGAGGGCACCATCACCTGGCGATTGACCAGGTTCGACGAACCGAGCATTTGCGAAGTCTGCAGCGAGCCACTTAGCGTACCGCTCAATCCATTCACCGAAGTGAGCAGGTTCTGCGTGGCCGACAGCTGGCTGAACTGCGCCATCTGGGACACGAATTGCGAGTTGTCCACCGGTTTGGTCGGATCCTGTGACTGCAGCTGGGTTGTCATCAGCTTGAGGAAGTCGGCCTGGGACAGGCTGCCGGCAGCCGCCGGGTTGACTGCGGAACTTGCCGCCGGCGAGCCCATGGCCGGCACCGCATTGCTGGTATTGATGATGCTCATGCTGCGCTCCGCTCCGTCACTTGCCGATATCGAGGGTTTTCACCATCAATTGCTTGGTGGTGTTCATCACCTCGACATTGTTCTGATACGAACGCGAGGCGGAAATCATGTTGACCAGTTCGTCGACCGGATTGACGTTGCTGGCGTAGACGTAGCCGCTGGCATCGGCCAGCGGGTTGCCCGGCTCGTAGAGGCTCGGGATGGCGGCCTGGCTTTCGGTGACTCCGAGCACCTGCACGCCTGCACCCGCAGCGTCGCTGCTGCTGCCAGCCTGCTGCTGCAGCGTGGCAAACAGCGGTTCGCGCGAGCGGTAGGCCGCCGCGGGCGTACTGGCGACGCTGTCGGCATTGGCCAGGTTGCTGGCGACCGTATTCAACCGCAGCGACTGGGCGGCCATGCCGGAGCCGGCCACGTTGAAAATCGAGAACATCGACATCAGGCCTGGCCTCCCGTGATCGCATCACGCAACATGCGGATCTGCGCGGTGATGAAGGACAGGCTGGCCTGGTAGTGCACGGCATTGGCGGCAAAGTCGGCCTGCTCGACCTGCTCATCGACAGTGTTGCCGTCCATGCTCGGCTGGCTCGGCACGCGATAGGCAAGCGGTGCAGCCGACGGCGCGCTGGCGCCGCCGATCTGGCCAGAGGCATCCGTTTGCATCGGCAAGCTGCCCGAAGTGCCGCCCGCCGCCGCCAGCGCCTTGCGGAAATCGACATCGCGCGCCAGGTATCCGGGCGTATCGGCGTTGGCCAGGTTGCTGGCCAGCACCTCGCTGCGGCGCTGCCATAGCGCCAGCGCCTGGGTATGCATGCCGAAAAGATTGTCAGGGGTCAGACTCATCGCTTTCGCTCCGCGTGGCAGTCGCCGCACGAAGGTCGTGGCAAATTGCATGCCACCACGCCAGAACCCTTGCTGCATCTGGGCTGGCGCCACAGCTGCCAGCGCGCCATGAGCACGCCAGTGGAAGAAAGACGGATTGTTGACGCACTTCAGCCCGTCGACGTTTCCGTGACTTCGGGCAACAGGTCCAGCACCGCCTGCGCCAGCAGATCCGGCTGGAACTTGGCGATGAAGCGATCGGCCTTGACCTCTCTGACCATCGCCTCGTTGAAGATGCCGCTGAGCGAGCTATGCAGAACGACCTTCAGGCGGCGCAACGTCGGCGCTTCACGGATTGCCCGCGTCAGCGCATAGCCGTCCAGCCGCGGCATCTCGATATCCGAAACCACCAGCCCGACTCCCGCGCCGGGCTCCGCCTCAGCCAATGCCAGCAAACGCTCGAGCGCCTCGCGGCCATCCTGGGCCACCACACATTCGATATTCATCTGCTTGAACAGGCTCACCAACTGACGTCGCGCAATCAGCGAGTCGTCCACCACCAGTATCCGCCGCGTCTGCGGTATGCGGGCATCGGCCGCCCGTCGCATCTCGATCGACAGCTCGGCCGGTGCCGCATCGATGCTGGCCAGCACATGCTCCACATCGACCACCGCCAGCAGCTCGCCACGGATGCGGGTGACCGCGTTCACCCGCGCGCCAAAGCCCAGCGCGCTGGGTGGCGCCACCAGCGAGTCACCCTCGCAATGCACCATGTACTGCAGGTCCGCGACCAGAAACCCCTGCACCGAACGGCTGAATTCGGTGACCATCAGATGCGCCGAGTCCACCTCGCGCAGGGGCGCGTAGCCGAGCGCCTCGGCCAGGTCGATCACCGGGATGGTCTGCCCACGGAAATTGCAACTGCCAGCCAGCAACGGGTGCACGCCCGGCAGGCGCTCCAGTGGCGGACGCCGCATCACCTCGCGCACCTTGAACACGTTGATGCCGAACAATTGCCCGTCGCCCAGGCGGAACAACAGCATCGCCACACGATTGTGCCCGGCCAGTCGGGTATGCCGTTCGACCCTGTCCAGCAGCGTGCCGCCCATGCAGGTTCCTTGGAATGCGATACCGCCGCAGCGGCAGTGGTGCAAGGCGTATCGGCGGGAATGCGGCGCACTTGAGCGATCCCGACACGTGCCGCGGCCACAATGCGTGGCATGCGACTTGCTTGCTCAAGTTTCAAACATTTTTGACGATGCATTGGCTTGCACTCCGCGCTATCACCAAGGTGACGCCTGCCCCATGAGCTTGATCTGGAACCAGCATCTGGCCGCCCTGGTGCGGGCCGCGGCCGACGGCAACGACGCGCAGGTCGCCTTGCTCAGACGCAAATACCCTCGCGCCGCACGCGCCATCGCACCATTGCTCGCCTGCGTCGTCAGACGGCCGCCCGCGGCCGTTGCGCTGCAGACCATGGAGCAGCAAAGCCTGGTGCTGGGCGCGGTGCAGCAACTGTCGCGTGAACAGACCGCGCTCGACCAAGCCGCCATCGAAGGCCGCGGCAGCGTCGATCGTTTGACGGATGGCAGTGCCGGGATCTCGACGGCGCTGCGGCAGGTGGGTGCCGATCTGGCGCAGGCCGGCAAGGCCGGCACGGCCGGCGCCGGCAGTGTCAGCGAACTGGACGGCCAGCTGCGACTGCTGCGCAGCGCGCTGTCGGCGATGAACCGCAACCAGAGCAAACTGGCCGAACAGGTCGCCCAGATCCGCAAGCTCACTGGTGTAGTCCAGGAAATCGCCCACCAGACCAACCTGGTGGCGCTGAATGCGGCGATCGAGGCGGCGCGCGCCGGCGAAGCTGGCCGCGGCTTTGCCGTGGTCGCCGATGAAGTCAAGCAGCTGGCCGAAAAAACCACGCTCGCCACCACCGAAATTGAAACCGTTACCGGATCGATCGGCGATTTTTCGCTGCAGCTGGACGGCGACGTGCAGCACAGCCTGCGCCAGCTGGAACGTGCCCAGGTCGGCGTCGGCGCGGCCGGCACCACGCTGCGCCAGGGTGACGAAGCCCTGCATGTGGCCAGCGGACGAATCGCCAGCCTGCAGCAGAGTCACGACGTGCAGCATGCCCGTGCCACCGCGACCCAGGCCGCGCTCGGCGCACTGCAGCGGCGCGGAACCGAAACACGCCGGCAGGCCGAGGCACTCCACCGCGCCGCACTGCTCGCGCACCGCCTGGGGCTGGACTGGCTGGAAAGCGAGACCGGCAATGATTTGGCCAGCCTGAGCCTGAGCGTGCGCGAGGCGGCATTGAGCCTGCGCCAGGCGATGGAGCTTGCCTTGCAGGAACCGGGCGCGCTGGATCGGCGCTGGTTTGATACCCACGCACTGAGCCGCACCATCACCCGCCTGACTGCGCTGCATCAGGATCGGCCAGCCAACGCCGCCCTGAATGAAGCGGGCATGCAGTTGCGTGAACACAGCACCCGCTTCGTCAACCTGTTGTGCGACGGCCAGCTCGAACAGGCGGCTCAGGTGTCGCGCCAACTCGAGTCCGGGCGCGAAGCGCTGCTGGGCCAGCTGACCGCCTTGCTGGTGGACGCGTGAACAAGCCGCCACCTGCAATTTTCCCGCGACTCGCCGTGCTGTGGCTCGCCGGCCAGTTGCTCGACGCACACGCCCTCGCCGCGCCGACGGTACCCACGCAGACACTCGCTGCCGTGCGCAGCGCCGCCGTGCAGGCGCTGCGTGAACGCTATGCATTGCCGGGCAATCGCGTCGAGGTCAAGTCCACGCCGCTTGACCTGCGTCTGCGCCTGGCCGACTGCCAAGTGCCCTTGCATGCCACGGTAGCCAGATACGCCACGCCGGAATCGAACATGACGGTACAGGTGCAGTGCCCGCAAGCCGGTGGCTGGACGGTGCGCGTACCCTTGCAGATGCAGCTATTCCGCCAGGTGCTGGTGACCACCCGCCCCCTGCTTCGCGGCGACGGACTGCATGCCGCCGACCTGCGCGCGGAAGACCGCGACATCACCCGGCTGGGCTATGGCTACGTGGACAACATGGATCAGCTGACCGGTCGCACGCTGGCGCGGTCGCTGCCTGCCGGCAGTGTGCTGACGCCCAGCGCACTGGGTGGTCGACTTACCGTTCGCGCCGGTGATCAGGTGCAGCTGGTTGCCAGACTCGGCGGCATCGAGGTGCGGGCCGCCGGCGTGGCTCTGGGCAGCGGCGACGATGGCGCCCGCCTGCGGGTACGCAACAGCAGTTCCGGCCGGGTGATCGATGCGATGGTCAGCGCACCGGGCAAAGTGGTCGCATTGCCATGAAAACCAACGGAACCACCGCTCCACCCTGGCGCTGCCCCCGCCTGCTCGCAAATCTGCATTAAAGTTTCCGCAACCACGGCCGATCTGGTAATCACAGGGCCAACACCGCATAGAGAACGGACCTATGAGTATCACAATTTCCAACAACGGCACGCCGCAATTCGCGCAGGCCACCGGCAGCACAGGCAATGGTTCGGCATCAACCGCGACCTCGGCAGGCTCTGCCAGCGTCGCGTCCCCTGCCAGCGACCAGCTCAAGCTGACCGACTCGGCCCGCGCACTGCAACAGGCTGCACGCAATCACGACGCCTCGGCAATCGATCCGCAACGGGTGGAGCAGGTGCGCCAGGCGCTGGCCAGCGGAAGCTACCAGGTCAACCCCGCTCGCATCGCTGACCGCATGCTGGCACTGGAGCAGCAGATCAGCGGCAGCGGCAAGGTCTGAGCCATGGGCCAGCAGCTGCAGGACGAGCTTGGCGCCGCACTGACATCGGTACTGCATGACATGCAGCAGGCCGTCGATCAGCTGGCGCAGGCGCTTGCAACCGAGCGGCTGGCGCTGGACAGCGGCAATACCGAAGCGCTCGACCAGGTCGGCGCGCACAAGCTGGCGCTCATGCTGCAGATGGAACAGCTCGATGCAGAGCGCCTGCAGCTGAGCCGCGAGTCGCCCACCCTGGCCACCGCGCAAGAACCGGCCTGGGCCCGGGTGGTGCAGTCACTACGCGACTGCCAGCAACTCAACCAGCGCAATGGCAGCACGGTCACCCGGCGTCTCCACCAGGTACGCGAGGCGCTGTCGATACTGACCGGGCATGGTGGAAAAAATGATCTTTACAGCCGCAACGGCGAACTGCATGTCAGCCTGCATTCGCGCGTCCTGGCTGAAGCATGAGAGCTGAAAACCCCACGGCCGAATCGAGCTGATGCGCGGCACCGCCACTGACGGCGGCACCCGCCAGGCATCTCTCCTTCCCCATCGCGATGACTGACCATGAGCAAACTCAAAGCCTTCGCCACTTCCACCCCACCGGCTGCCGCCGCTCAGCCGATGCCGATACCGATGCCGGTGCTGCGCGTGCCGATGCTCAACCGCGAACGTCAGTTGTTCGCCTACGAGATCGTGTTTCACCGCGAGCCGGGCGATGAGCAGACTTTGCTGCAGAGCGTGCTCTCCACCATTACCGATGGCGCGCTGACGCGGCTGGTGCGCGGCAACCGCGCGTTTCTGAACCTGCCGGTCGAACTGCTGCCGGAAGATTCCGATGTGCTGTTGCATCAGCCGCGCCTGGGCATTGTGCTGCAGACGCATGTGGCCACCGATGCGCCATTGATGAAACGTCTGCAACAGATGGCCGAACGCGGCTGCCAGCTCATGCTCGACGCTGCCGATCTGGATCTGGACGGCAGTCTGGCCATCGAGAGCCTGCTGCACCTCGTGCAGTTCGTGCGGCTGGACACCAGCCTGCTGACGCCGGAAGTCCTGCAGCAACGCACCGAACAGTTGCACGCCCGCGGCATCTGGGTGATCGCCGGCCAGGTCAATGATCACGCCACCTGCCAACGCTGCATGGAGCTGCCGCTGCAGGCGATCCAGGGACGCTACCTGTTGATTCCGCAACCGATGGCGGTACCGGTATTGACCGCCAACCGGCTGAGCATGTTGCGATTGATGCGCACCTTGCAGGAGACCAATCCCGGGCCAGTGGAATTGGGCAACATCATTCGTGATGATGCGGTGCTCAGCTACAAGCTGCTGAGCTGCGTCAATTCGGCCTACTTCGCCTTGCCACGGCAACTGAACTCGGTACAGCAGGCGGCGATTTTCTTCGGCGTCACGCGCATGCGCAACTGGATCGACACCATGGCGTTGTGCAGCATGGACGATCGCCCGCCAGAGCTGTTGCGTGCGGCACTGATCCGCGCCCAGATGTGCGAAAAACTGGCGATCGGCATGCCCAACACCCAGAAGGAAATGGCCTTTACCGTCGGCCTGTTCTCACTGCTCGATACGCTGATGTGCGCGCCGATGGAATTTCTGCTGGCCCACCTGCGGCTGGTGCCGGAAATCAGCGATGCACTGACCGGTCGGGGTGGCCCGCTCGCCCCCCTGCTGGAGCAGATTCTTGCGTGGGAAGCGGGCAAGCTGACCAGCCTGAACGCACAACCGCAACGCATCCAGCGGATGGCCACCATCTATCTGGAAGCCACGCAATGGGCCGACCAGGTCTACGCCAGTGCGGACACCAAACCGGAAGGCTGAGTGCCCACACGCGCAGCTGCCGGCCAAGTATTCCGGGACGGTCCAACGTGGCCTTTGAGCAGGCCACCAGTCACCTCTCCAGCGCAACCGTTTTCAGGGCCTGACGCAGGGCTCGCCACCCGCATGCGGCCCATGCCTTGAATGACTGGCCTGATGCAGCCTGGCTGCTGCGCATGGAAGCCATGCGCTGCTGCGCGGGCATTTCCCGACCGCAGGCCAAAACCGTTTTGTACACGTCCCGGCGCTAAATTTCTGCATCCGCCGGCCGATATCCGATAGATGGAGATAGCGGATTTCACGCGGGAGTCAGCATGCTGGTCTTGATCGGTTCGTTGGTGGTGCTGGTAAGCGTGCTGGGCGGCTATGTGCTGTCCCACGGGCAATTGCTTGCGCTGTGGCAACCCTACGAATTGATGATCATCGGCGGTGGTGCGGTGGGCGCGTTCCTCACCGCCAACCCGAGCAAGGTCGTGAAAGCGTCACTGCGCGAGGTGGCTGGCCTCATCAAGGGCCCCACCTACAAGAAGGACGATTACGTCGACCTGCTCTCGTTGCTCTACGACATTTTCGGCGTGATGCGCAAGGAGGGGATTCTCGGGTTGGAACCGCACATCGAGGAGCCGGAATCCAGCCCGGTTTTTTCTGCCTACCCGCGGTTGCTGGCCGAGCACCACCTGATCGAGTTCATCACCGATTGCCTGCGACTGATCGTGGGCGGCAGCATGAATCCGCACGAGCTGGAGCAACTGCTCGAAGTGGAATTGGAGACACACCACCTTGAAGCGGAAGCGCCGGCGCAAGCGGTGAACAAGATGGCCGACGCACTGCCGGGTTTCGGTATCGTCGCCGCGGTACTCGGCATCGTGACGACCATGTCGCAGTTGGGAGGTGACACGTCCCGGATTGGCGAGCACATTGCAGGCGCACTGGTAGGTACGTTCCTGGGCATCTTGTTGTGTTACGGCTTCCTCGGCCCGCTGGCGGCGGCGATGGAAAACCGTGCGCAAGAAGATGGCAAGGCGTTCGAGTGCGTCAAGGTGGCGCTGATGGCCAGCCTGCGCGGTTACAACCCCAAGGTGGCGATTGAATTTGCGCGCAAGTCGCTGTCGGCGCAATCGCGGCCAAGCTTCCAGAATCTGGAAGATCATCTCAAGGGTTCGCGCGCCGGAGCACCCTCGTGAGCGAGCAGAATTTTCAGCCGCAGATCATTGTGCGCCGGAGAAAGCGGCAAAAGCACGGGCACCACGGCGGGGCGTGGAAAGTCGCCTACGCCGACTTCGTCACCGCGATGATGGCGTTTTTCCTGGTGATGTGGCTGCTCGGCGTGGGCACGCGCGAGCAGCGCGCAGCAATTTCCGAATACTTCAAGAACCCCAGCATGACGCCGGGTACGGCGACGATGGCGCCACCCGGGCAATTCGGGCCAGGCGGTGCCAGCGACAGCATGATCCAGCTTGGCGGCGCAATGGACCTGTCCCACGGTCCCGGCAAGGACAAGCACGGCGCTACCATCGTCAAGAAGGACGTCAAGGCCGCCGAGGCACTGGCACGCAATCAGGAGAAGGCGCGCCTGGAAGAACTGATGAAACAGCTGAATGCCGCGATCCAGAGCAGTCAGGCGCTGGCGCCGTTCAAGGATCAGCTGCTGCTGGACATCACCCCGGAAGGCCTGCGTATCCAGATTGTCGACAAGCTCAACCGTCCGATGTTCGATCTGGGCAGCGCCGCACTCAAGCCGTATACCGTGAAGATTCTTGGCGAGCTGGGTGCATCCATCAACAGTGTACCGAACAAGATCAGCATTGCCGGCCACACGGATGACGCGCCGTACAGTGGCAATCACGACTACAGTAACTGGGAGCTGTCGGCGGATCGCGCCAATGCAGCGCGACGGGCGTTGATCGCCGGTGGTCTGCAGGCCGGCAAGGTTGCCCGGGTGGTCGGCCTGGCCGCTGCGGTGCCGTTCGACAAGGCGAATCCCGGCGATCCGGTCAACCGCCGCATCAGCATCATCGTGATGACCAGTCAAGCGGAAAAAGCCGCGCGGTCACAGGAAATGGCCGACGGGACGAGTGGCGCCCCCGCAGCGCCGAGCGCACCGGTACACCCCGCACCGACAGCCGTCCGCAAAACGGCGGCGGCGCAGTCGTGAGCACGGGAAGCGGGTGACGGGTACTGATCGTCGCACTTTGGCGGTGGCCCCGTACGTTATCGCCACCGTTCGCTCGGAACGTACCCGCGACGCGTCGAAAAAGGGTACCGCCTCGCTGTCGGTGGCCAGGTCGCGCTGGGCAATGCGTCGCGTGTAGGCAGGTACCGTGCGGGACAGCTCCGCTGCCGGCGTGGCCGGCAGTGGCATCATCTCGCCCAGATGCAGCTGGGTCCGATCGGGCAGCGGTGCCAGGCGCTCGCTCTTTTGCCCGAACAGCTGACGCTTGAACCAGTCAAGCTGGTGCTTGAGCACTTCGATCTGCTGCTGCAGCGTCTGGATCGTGGCATCCCTGGACTGCAGCATAGACGCCCAGGGCGGCACCTCCAGCGAGTCAGTGCGGTCCAATCCATCTCGCGCGAGCGCACCGAGCGCCAGTCGCTGAGGAATCGACCGGCCTCCAGACGCTTGGCCCACACGCAGAAGCCGCTGCGATCGAAGTACAGCACCTTGATCTGCGT
>JAJYSM010000057.1 GCA_021793575.1 Pseudomonadota bacterium | reverse complement strand
CGCCGATTTGATCTGCGTGCGATGCTGCCGCGACTGGCGCGGGCGATGATGCTCTGCAAGCCTCATCCCGAGCCGGTTCTGCGCATGGCGAGCAATTTTCATGGCTGAGGATCAGGGCGAATCAGGACAGCCGAAGGCTGGTCAATTGCGTGTGGAATTGAGAAAGGCGGTCGCGCAGCTTATGATCCATCGGCGGGTGATCTGTGAGCTTTGATACCCCACATTTTGCCTTCAATGGCACCACCCGCACTCCTTTTTTTCGCGTCCCCAGCGAAGAATTTCAGGCGGCTATACGAGTTTTGCAACTACCTCCAAACTCCCCGAATTTGCCCACAACGCACCTTGTCACGCGTGCCCGGCGACGCTCTCGATACGGCGGTCGAATTTTTCTCAGCCTCTGAGCCGTTCGCTGCTCAGGCGGTTTGCGCGCGCTCCAGCATCTGCTTCGCATGCGCGCGGGTTTCACGGGTGATCTCGACGCCGCCCAGCATTCGTGCCAGTTCGTCGCGGCGGCCACTGGCGTCGAGGGCGTCGATGCGCGTGTGGGTGGAGGTGCCGTCACTGTGCTTGCTGACCAGCAGATGGGCGTGGCCCTGCGCGGCGACCTGCGGCAGATGCGTGACGCACAGCACCTGGCGCTGGGCGCCGAGTGCGCGCAGTTTCTGCCCCACCACCTCGGCCACCGCGCCGCCAATGCCGCTATCGACCTCGTCGAAGATCATGCTGCCGACGGTGTCTTTGCCGAGCGTGGCGACTTCGATGGCGAGGCTGATGCGTGCCAGCTCGCCGCCGGAGGCCACCTTGCGCAGCGGCCTGGGTGGCTGGCCGGGATTGGCGCTGACCAGCAGTTCGCAGCGTTCCTGTCCCTGCGGATCGGGCTCGTTGCCGGCCAGCGGCTCCAGCTCGATCTGCAATACGCCGCCAGCCATGCCCAGTTCTGCCATCAAGGCGCTAACCTCTGCGCCGAGCCGGCCCGCCGCCGTGGCGCGGGCGTGGCTCAGCTGCGCCGCTGCATCGGTGTAGTCCTGCTGCAGGCGCTGGCGCTGGGCAGCCAGTTTTTCCAGCGCCTCGCCGGCGCCTTCCTGCTCGGCCAGCTCGTCGCGCAAGGTGGTCAGCTTGTCATGCAGTTCGACCAGTGGCAGCCGATGTCGCCGGGACAGCTCGTGCAGATGGGCCAGGTGGTTGTCGACCTCGCTGTAGCGCTCCGGGTCGAGGTCGACATCCTGCGCATAGCGGCCTAGCCCGTCAGCCGCCTCGCCCAGGGCGATCATGGCGCTGTCGAGCAGTTCGAGCGCTGGCGCCAGCCGGTTGTCCAGCCCGGCCAGCTTGCCGAGTTCGGCCTGGGCCCGGCCGAGCGCGCGGCGCAGGGCGAACTCGCTGTCGCCGTCGAGCAGTTCCACCACGCCGGCGGAGCCCTCGGCGAGTCGTCCGGCGTTGGCCAGCCGCTTGTGGCTGGCTTCGAGTTCGGCGAGCTGGTCTGGCTGCAGCACCCATTTTTCCAGCTCGGCGAGTTCGTGGCGCAGCAGCTCGAGGCGGCCGTCGCGGTCCGCGCCGCCGCTCAGCTTGCTGATGCGCTGGCCGTGCTCGCGCCACTGTAGTGCGGTGTCGCGCACGCGGGCGAGCAGGGCATCGTGGCCGGCGCAGGCATCCAGCAGGGCCAACTGGTGTGCGCGCGACAGCAGCGCCTGATGCTCGTGCTGGCCATGGATCTCCACCAGCAGGGAGGCCAGTTCACCCAGCTGGCGGGTGTTGGCCGGGCGACCGTTGATCCACGCCTTGGAACTGCCCTCGGCGCGGATCACCCGTCGCAACTGGCAGCCGCCATCTTCGTCGAGCTCCTCGCGCTGCAGCCAGTCGCGGGCGGCGGGCAGTTCGGCAAGGTCGAACTCGGCGGCCAGTTCGGCCCGGTCGCTGCCGACGCGCACCATGCCGCTGTCGGCGCGGGCGCCAGCCAGCAGCATCAGCGCATCGACCAGCAGCGACTTGCCGGCGCCAGTCTCGCCGCTGACCACGGTCAGGCACGGCCCGAACACTATCTCGGCGGCCTCGACCACGGCAAAATGTCGGACATACAGCGAAGTGAGCATGGGTTGGGAAGCTGGTGAAGTGGGCCGATTGTAACGGCAGGTTGGTGCGGCAAGACACGGCCGCTACTTGCAAGCCAGGCGCGCAGACCTTACTTCTGCGGAGTCTCAAGGATTGCTACAGCGCATGATCAACCCGCATGGCCACGATCTGGATGCACGCACGCGACGCCTGCTGCGCACGCTGATCGCCCAGTACCTGATCGATGGCGAGCCGGTCGGTTCGCGCACGCTGTCGCGCTCGTCCGGGCTGGATGTGAGCCCGGCCACCATTCGCAACATCATGGCCGACCTTGAAGATGCCGGCCTGGTTTCCTCGCCGCATACCTCGGCCGGCCGCGTGCCGACGCCGCGCGGACTGCGCCTGTTCGTCGACAGCCTGATCGAACTGCAGCCGCTGCCGCAGGAGGAGATGGCGCGGCTGCAACGCGAGCTGCCGCCAGGCCCCTCGACCACGCTGGATCTGCTGGGCAATGCGTCCACGCTGCTGTCGGCGATGACGCGTTTTGCCGGCGTGGTGACGGTGCCGCGGCAGGTGGATTTTCCGCTGCGGCATATCGATTTCGTGCCGCTGCCGGATGCCCGCGTGCTGGTGATCCTGGTGTTCAGCGACAACCAGGTGCAGAACCGCATCGTGCAGCTGGCCAAGCCGCTGCACGGTCGTGAGCTGGAGCAGGCCGCCAATTATCTCAATACCCAGTTCGCCGGCTTTCGCGTGGACGATATCCGCGCGCACCTGCTGGCCGAACTGCGCGAGGCCGGCAGCGAGATCAATCGCCTGCTCGCCAGCACGATGGAGTTGGCCACCGCCTCATTCGCGCCGCAGGCCGGTGGCAACGATGTGCTGGTCAGCGGCCAGACCAACCTGATGGCGTATTCGGAGCTGGCCGACCTGCAGCGACTGCGCGAGCTGTTCGACGCCTTCCAGCAGAAGAACGAGCTGCTGCAGTTGATGGAGGTCTGCGCCCGCGCTCCCGGTGTGCGCCTGTTCATCGGCGAGGAATCGGGCTTCACCGCGCTGGATGGTTGCAGCGTGGTTACTGCCAGCTACGGCGTGCATGGCCGCGTGCTGGGTGCGGTCGGGGTGATCGGCCCGACGCGGATGGCCTACGAGCGGGTGATCCCGGTGGTGCAGGCGACCGCCGGATTGCTCAGCGACGCCTTGAATCGCGCCGCGACGACCCTATAACCGCCGCGGGCAGCGGGTTTTCCGCCGATACTTGCGGCTGGCGTGAGCGCCGGCCACGTACTTTCGTTTGGAGTGATGCATGCAGAACCACGATCCGCAGTCGCACGACGAGGCCCCCGCTTCGGCAACCCCGTCCGAGGAATCATCCGGCGGCGAACTGGCCAGCCTGCAGGCTCGCGTGGCCGAACTGGAGGCCAGCAACGCCGAGTTGCGCGAGACGGTGTTGCGCGAACACGCCGAACTAGAAAACCAGCGCCGTCGCCTGCACCGCGATCTGGAGCAGGCGCGCCGTTTCGCCAACGAGAAGCTGCTCAACGAATTGCTGCCGGTGTACGACGGCCTGGAAGGCGGGCTGGCGGTCGAGGGCGGTGATCTGGCCTCGATGCGCGAAGGCATCAGTCTCACCCTGAAGTCGCTGCTGAAGGTGGCCGAGAACCACGGCATGGCGCAGATCGATCCGCTCGACCAGCCGCTCGATCCGCAACGCCATCACGCGGTGAGCATGGTCGAGGCGCCAGGCAAGGCGCCGGGCACGGTGGTGCGCGTGCTGCAGAAAGGCTACGTGCTGAATGACCGGCTGCTGCGCCCGGCGCTGGTGGCGGTCGCGCAAGACTGAGTTTTTCGCCCGCGCCTGCCTGCAGGGCGGGCTGGCGATCGCAATGACATCACATCCGGGGCCTTGCCGGCATTGAATCGCCAGGCCCGGCCCCCATCTGGAAAACAGCCGCGGCCGCGGGGCCGCCATCAAGATTCGGAGCATAGACATGGGCAAGATCATCGGCATCGACCTGGGCACCACCAACTCGTGTGTGTCCGTGATGGATGGCGGCACCGCCAAGGTCATCGAGAACTCGGAGGGTGACCGCACCACGCCGTCCATCGTCGCCTTCAACAAGGACGGCGAAGTGCTGGTGGGCGCCTCGGCCAAGCGCCAGAGCGTCACCAATCCCAAGAACACCTTCTACGCGGTGAAGCGCCTGATCGGCCGCAAGTTCACCGACGCCGAGGTGCAGAAAGACCTGCATATCGTGCCCTACGGCATCGTCGCGCATGACAACGGCGACGCCTGGGTGCAGACCTCCGACGGCAAGAAGATGGCGCCGCAGGAGATCGCCGCCAAGGTGCTGATGAAGATGAAGAAGACCGCCGAGGATTATCTCGGCGAGCCGGTCACCGAGGCGGTGATCACGGTGCCGGCGTACTTCAACGACAGCCAGCGCCAGGCGACCAAGGACGCCGGCAAGATCGCCGGCCTCGACGTCAAGCGCATCATCAACGAGCCGACCGCCGCCGCGCTGGCTTACGGCCTGGACAAGAAGGGCGGCGACCGCAAGATCGCCGTGTACGACCTCGGCGGCGGCACCTTCGACGTGTCGATCATCGAGATCGCCGAGGTCGATGGCGAGAAGCAGTTCGAGGTGCTGGCCACCAACGGCGATACCTTCCTCGGTGGCGAGGATTTCGACATGCGCGTCATCGACTACCTCGTCGACGAGTTCAACAAGGAGCAGGGCATCGACCTGCGCAAGGATCCGCTCGCGCTGCAGCGCCTGAAGGACGCCGCCGAGCGCGCCAAGATCGAGCTGTCGTCCAATCACCAGACCGACGTCAACCTGCCGTACGTGACTGCCGACGCGTCCGGCCCGAAGCACCTGAACATCAAGCTGACCCGCGCCAAGCTCGAATCGTTGGTGGACGAGTTGATCAAGCGCACCATCGAGCCGTGCCGCACCGCGCTCAAAGACGCCGGACTGCGCATGTCCGACATCAACGAGGTGATCCTCGTCGGTGGCCAGACCCGCATGCCCAAGGTGCAGGAGTCGGTGAAGGACTTCTTCGGCAAGGAGCCGCGCAAGGACGTCAATCCGGACGAGGCGGTTGCCGTCGGCGCAGCGATCCAGGGCGGCGTGCTCGGCGGTACCGTCAAGGATGTGCTGCTGCTGGATGTCACTCCGTTGTCGCTCGGCATCGAGACGATGGGCGGCGTGATGACCAAGCTGATCGAGAAGAACACCACGGTGCCGACCAAGGCCGCGCAGACCTTCTCCACCGCCGACGACAACCAGACCGCGGTCACCGTGCACGTGCTGCAGGGCGAGCGCGAGCGCGCCAGCGCGAACAAGTCGCTGGGCAAGTTCGATCTGTCCGGCATCGAGCCGGCACCGCGCGGCATGCCGCAGGTCGAGGTCACGTTCGACATCGACGCCAACGGCATCCTGCACGTGTCGGCCAAGGACAAGAAGACCGGCAAGGAGCAGAAGATCGAGATCAAGGCCGGTTCGGGCCTGTCCGAGGACGAGATCCAGCGGATGGTCGCTGACGCCGAGGCGAACAAGGAAGACGACCGGAAGTTCCACGAACTGGTTGCCACCCGCAACAAGGCCGATCAGCTGGTGCACTCCACCCGCAGCGCGCTGAAGGAACATGGTGGCAAGGTGCCGCCGGATCAGCTCAGCAGCATCGAGAGCGCGTTGTCCGACCTGGAAAAGGTCAAGGGCGGCGATGACAAGGCGGCGATCGAGGCCAAGGTCGAGAAGCTCGAGCAGGTCGCGCAGGCGTTGCACGCGGCGGCCCAGGGCGGCGGTGCGGCGGATGCCGGTCCGCAATCCGCACCGGGAGGCTCGGCGCAGCCGGATGATGTGGTCGACGCCGAGTTCACCGAAGTGAAAGACGACAAGAAATAATCGGCAGCCGCCAGCGGCACGGTCGATTTCATCAGCCCGCGCCGGGAATCATCCTGGCGCGGGCTGCCTGCTGAAGGCGGGACGGGGAACCCCACGGTTCCATGCAGGGGCGCGACGAGAGCAGTGTGGATGCATGCATGAGCAAGCGTGATTATTACCAGGTGCTGGGCGTCGAGCGCAGCGTCACCGACGTCGAGCTGAAGAAGTCCTTCCGCCGGCTGGCGATGAAGTACCACCCGGATCGCTGTCCGGACGACCCGGCGGCGCAGGACAAGTTCAAGGAGGCCAAGGAGGCCTACGAAGTGCTGGCCGACGCGCAGAAGCGCGCAATGTACGACCAGCACGGCCACGCCGCCTTCGAGCATGGCATGGGCGGTCGCGGCGGCGCCGGATTCGGTGATGTCGGCGACATCTTCGGCGACATCTTCGGCGACATTTTCGGCCGCAACGGCGGCGGTCGCGGCCGTCAGCGCCGCGGCGCCGATCTGCGCTACATCATGGAGCTGGATCTGGAAGAGGCGGTGTTCGGCGTCAGCCGGCAGATCGAGGTGCCCACCCAGGTCAACTGCCATCATTGCAACGGCAGCGGCTCGGAGGATGGCAAGGTCAGCCAGTGCAAGACCTGCCGCGGTCACGGCCAGGTGCGCATGCAGAACGGCATCTTCTCGGTGCAGCAGGCCTGCCCGCACTGCGGCGGCACCGGTCAGGCGATCGAGAAACCCTGCCGGAAATGTCATGGCGAAGGCCGGATCGAAGAGACCCGCACGCTGTCGGTGCAGATTCCCGCCGGCGTCGACAACGGCGACCGCATCCGACTGAGCGGTCAGGGCGAGGCCGGCCCCGGCGGTAGCGCCGCCGGCGATCTGTATGTGGAGGTGCGGGTGCGCGAGCACGCGATCTTCCAGCGCGAGGGCAATGATCTGCACTGCGAACTGCCGATCCGCTTCTCGCAGGCGGCGCTGGGCGCGGAGCTGCCGGTGCCGACGCTGGAAGGCGAAGTGCCGATCAGCATTCCCGCCGAGACGCAGACCGGCACCCAGTTCCGCCTGCGCGGACGCGGCGTCAAGTCGGTGCGCAGCAGCCGGCACGGCGACCTGATCTGCCGCGTGGTGGTAGAGACGCCGGTGCGACTGACCCGGCAGCAGCGCGAGCTGCTCGAATCGCTCGAAGCCACGTTTGAAGGGCATGACGCCGAGCGGCATACCCCGCGCGCGAAGAGCTGGGTTGACGGCGTGAAGCAGTTCTGGTCGAAAGTCACCGCATGAGCCCGCCGGCGCATGCGCTAGCATCCAGCCCACCGCGCATCTTCATCGGAGTGAGCCTGTGACCCGCCCCGTTCGCCTCGCCATCAACGGCGCCTCCGGCCGCATGGGCAATGCCCTGCTGAGCCTGCTCGACGGCGATGCGCGCTTCGCGCTGGGGCATGCGGTGGTGGCGCCCGGCAGTCCGTGCGACGGTCAATCCGTAGCGCCTGTCGGCCACGGCGGTCTGCACTATGCGCACGACTGGACCAACGCGCCGGCGCTGGACGTGGTGATCGATTTCAGCGGCCCGGCGGCGCTGCCGGCCATGCTCGATCATTGCCTGGCCCACGGCACGGCGCTGGTGAGCGGCACCACCGGCATGGATGGCGCGCTGGAAGCGCGGCTGGTGGATGCCGCCACACACATCCCGATGCTGCGCGCCGCCAATTTCAGCCTTGGCGTGGTGGTGCTCACGCGCCTGCTGCGCGAGGCAGCGGCGGCCTTGCCAGGTTGGGATCTGGAGATCGTGGAGGCGCATCACGGGCGCAAGCAGGATGCGCCCTCGGGCACCGCGCTGGCGCTGGGTCACGCGGCGGCGGCGGCCCGTGAAACCACGCTGGGGGCGACGGCGGCTTACAGTCGCGCAGATCGACCCGGTGAACGTGTCCCTGGCAGCATTGGTTTCGCGGTAGTGCGCGGTGGCGACATCGTCGGCGAGCACACGGCGATGCTGATCGGCCAGGGCGAGCAGCTGGAGTTGGGCCATCGCGCCACCGATCGCACCATTTTCGCGCGCGGCGCACTGCATGCCGCGTACTGGCTGAGCGCCCGCGCGCCCGGCCAGTGGACGCTCGACGACGTGCTCGCCGCACCGCGCTGAGTGCGCAAGCCAAAGCATCGGGATGGTTTGGCGCACATGCTGGCCGGTGGACGCGTGCAGGTTGATCCGGCTTGTGTCGCAGGATAGGTGCGGCTAGCATCCGCACGTTGTCATTGGGGAGTAGCCAGCCTCGTTCCCCCGGGGCGTTCGCATCAACATCCTTGGTTGCCGCGCTGTGCGGCGCCATGGTGCGAACAGCAACCGCCACCGTCTGGCGGTGGCGAGCCCGGCGAGACCTTTGGCCATCGACATGCTTACCCGGGCCGGGCGAGCGGTGTCGTTGTGCCAACGGTGTAGCGCTCGCCCGGCCCTCGCGCATTCCATGCTGATTACCCTGCTGCTGTTTCTCGGTTCCGCCGGCGCGATCTACGGTGCCTGCGAATACTTCGTCAACGGCGTCGAATGGCTGGGCCGCCGGCTGAAGCTGGGGGCTACCGCCACCGGCACCGTGCTGGCCGCCTTCGGCACCGCGTTGCCGGAGAGCGCGGTGACGTTTGTTGCGGTGATGTTCGGCAAGACCCCCGCAGCGCGCGATATCGGCGTGGGCGCGGCGCTGGGCGGGCCGCTGGTGCTGGCCACCATCGCCTATGCGGTGGTGGGCGCCGCGCTGTGGTTCAACTTCAGGCGACTGCGGCGACGCGACCGGATGGTGCGCGTCGACCATCGACGGCTGGCGCGCGATCAGTCGTGGTTTCTGGCGATTTTTGTGGTCAAGGTCGGGCTGGGACTGGTCGCCTTTGCCTTCAAGCCGTGGCTGGGCGTGCTGTTCCTGCTTGCCTATGCGATCTACGTGCATGCCGAGCTCCGCCGCGATGACCACGCACCGGAGGAGGAAATGCTTCAGCCACTGAAGTTGCGCCCGGCGGATGCCGAACCGGCCATGCGCTGGGTCGTCGCGCAGACGCTGCTGGCCCTGGCAGTGATTGCAGCGGCCTCGCGGCTGTTTGTGGTGCAGCTCGAAGCGATCGGTGCGGCATGCGCGCTGCCGCCGTATCTGGTGGCGCTGGTGCTGAGCCCGGTGGCGACGGAGTTGCCGGAAACCGTCAACGCCCTGATCTGGGTACGCCAGGGCAAGGAGCGCCTG
Source organism: Pseudomonadota bacterium (assembly GCA_021793575.1). Lineage (GTDB taxonomy): Bacteria > Pseudomonadota > Gammaproteobacteria > Xanthomonadales > Rhodanobacteraceae > Rhodanobacter. The sequence continues at coordinate 10,014 of JAJYSM010000057.1, read as the reverse complement.
GCGCTGGCCAATATTTCCGGCGCGATGATGATCCAGGCGACCATCCCCAGCTCACTGGCGCTGTTTGCCACGCCATGGCTGTTCGATGCGCCGCTGATCGTGGCTGGCGTGGTGACAGCGATCGCGATCGGGTATCTCGGCTGGCTGTTTCGTCGCGGCCGGGTAGACGCGTGCTGGCTGCTGCCAGTTGGTTTGCTGTATGTGGTATTCGCGCTGTTTGTCGGCTGGCATGGTGGCCGCTGAGCGGCAGCCGGACGTTCAGTCCGGATGCGAGGCGTTGCGGTCGCGGCCGGCGCCGAGCTTGGTGTCGAGGCGGCCGAACAGTTTCTTGAACGCGCGCGAGAACTTGCCGCGTTTGGTCTTGCGCAGCTTTTCATCTTCGCTGGTCAGCCACGCGACCTGGATCACCCGCCGCTCGCCCTCGTAGGGCAGGTGGCCGTGAAATGAGTTGTCGCAGCGCTTGAACACGGCAAACTCGCCGTACAGCGGAATCAGTTCCGGAGCGACCAGGCTGTCGATATCGTCGATCTTGTGCAGAAAGCGCAGGCAGCCGTCGCTGGTATCGGGCCATTGCCCGTTCAAATAGATCAGCGCGGTGGCGACCTTGGATCGGCTGTCGGTATGGATGGTGCCGTGGCGCTTGTTGAGCAGACGGCACACGGTGACCAGGGTCGGATACTGGTGCAGGTTGTCGATGCCCAGTCGCGAACCGACCGCGCCGGCAAACGCCGGCGCGGTCATGTCGGCGATCAGCGCATTGACCGAGGGCCCGCAATCACGCGGGTCGTAAGGAAAGAACCCGGCGCTGCTGTAGCGGGGGAAATCGCGATCCAGCTCGCTGCGCGCCTCGTCCGGCAACTGGCCATGCGCCACCATGAACGGGAAGGGCTGCCGCAGCACGAGGGTATCCGGGCGGTCGAGCCGGGCGGGCTCGAGCAGAACGGAGGCACTCATCTGTCATTCAACTCCATCTAATCGCGGCATAGTGTAGCGCCCGACGCGCAGGCCACGGCGTGCGCAGTGTGAACGTGTGACGCCTCGCACGGTGGACAGAAACCGCGCTGCCGCCTATCATTTCGTCCCGCCCTGATCCTTTCCCTACCAAGCTCCACAAGCCAGCAATCGTGCGGCTTGCGGACTTTGCTGCATCAAAAAGGCGGTTACCGTATGCCTCATCCCGCTCTGCTGGCCCTTGAAGATGGCAGCGTGTTTCATGGTTGCGCCGCGGGCGCCGCCGGCGAGACCGTTGGCGAGGTGGTTTTCAACACCGCAATGACCGGCTACCAGGAAATCCTCACCGATCCGTCCTATGCCCGGCAGCTCGTCACCCTGACTTACCCGCACATCGGTAACACCGGCGTGAACGCCGAGGATGGCGAATCCACCCGCGTGCATGCGGCCGGCCTGATCGTGCGCGACGTGCCGCGCCGGGCCAGCAGCTGGCGCTGCAGCGAAAGCCTGCCCGATTACCTCATGCGGCATGGCACGGTCGCGATTGCCGGCATCGACACCCGCCGCCTCACCCGCATCCTGCGCGACAAGGGTGCCCAGGCCGGCTGCATCGTGGCAGGCGCGCAGGTTGACGCCGAAGCCGCATTGGCCAGGGCGCGTGCCTTTCCCGGCTTGAACGGGATGGATCTGGCCAGGGTGGTCAGCACGACGAAACCGTATGTGTGGAGCGAAGGTGTGTATGACCTGGACCGCACCGCCTTCAACCAGCCGGCGACGCGCTTCAAGGTAGTCGCCTACGATTTCGGCACCAAGCTCAACATTCTGCGCCTGCTGGCCGAGCAGGGCTGCGAGGTCACCGTGGTGCCGGCGCAGACGCCTGCCGCCGAGGTGCTGGCGATGCAGCCGCATGGCGTGTTTCTGTCGAACGGCCCGGGTGATCCGGCAGCCTGCGATTACGCCATCACCGCGACCCGCGAGCTGCTCGACGCGAGGATCCCGCTGTTCGGCATCTGCCTCGGCCACCAGATCATGGGGCTGGCACTGGGCGCCACCACGCTCAAGATGAAATTCGGCCATCACGGCGCCAATCATCCGGTCAAGGATCATGACGACGGCCGCGTGCTGATCACCTCGCAGAACCACGGCTTCGCGGTCGACCCGGCCACGCTGCCGGGCAACACGCGGGTCACCCACAGCTCGCTGTTCGATGGCTCGCTGCAGGGTTTTGCACTCACCGATCGCCCCGCATTCTGCTTCCAGGGGCATCCGGAGGCGAGCCCCGGCCCGCGCGATATCGGCTATCTGTTCCAGCGCTTTGCCAACATGATGATGCAGGAGGCCCGCTGATGGCCAAGCGTACCGATATCAAGAGCATCCTCATCATCGGCGCCGGCCCGATCGTGATTGGCCAGGCCTGCGAGTTCGACTACTCCGGCGCGCAGGCGTGCAAGGCGCTGAAGGAAGAGGGCTACCGGGTGATCCTGGTGAACTCCAACCCCGCCACGATCATGACCGACCCGGAGACCGCCGACGCGGTCTACATCGAGCCGATCAACTGGCAGACGGTGGAGCGCATCATCGCCAAGGAGCGACCGGATGCCGTGCTGCCCACGATGGGCGGACAGACCGGTCTCAACTGCGCGCTGGATCTCGCTGATCACGGCGTGCTTGAAAAATACAACGTCGAGCTGATCGGCGCCTCGCGCGAGGCGATCCGCATGGCCGAGGATCGCGAACTGTTCCGCGTCGCCATGGCCGAGATCGGGCTGGAGTGCCCCCAGGCCGAGGTGGTGCGCACGTTCGAGCAGGCACTGCTGGCGCAGGCCAAGGTGGGCTATCCGACCGTCATCCGCCCGAGCTTCACGCTGGGCGGCTCCGGCGGCGGCATTGCCTACAACCGCGAGGAGTTCGAGGAGATCGTCAAGCGCGGCCTGGAACTCTCGCCGGTCGGCGAGGTGCTGGTGGAGGAATCCGTGCTGGGCTGGAAGGAGTTCGAGATGGAGGTGGTTCGCGACAGCGCGGACAACTGCATCATCGTGTGCTCGATCGAGAACCTCGATCCGATGGGCGTGCACACCGGCGACTCGATCACCGTGGCGCCGGCACAGACGCTCACCGACAAGGAATACCAGCGCCTGCGCGATGCCTCGATCGCGGTGCTGCGCAAGATCGGCGTGGATACCGGCGGCTCCAACGTGCAGTTCGGCATCAACGCCGAGGACGGCCGCGTGGTGGTGATCGAGATGAACCCGCGCGTGTCCCGCTCGTCGGCGCTGGCGTCCAAGGCGACCGGCTTTCCGATCGCCAAGATCGCCGCCAAGCTTGCGGTGGGTTACACCCTGGACGAGCTGAGGAACGACATCACCGGGGGCCTCACGCCGGCCTCGTTCGAGCCGTCGATCGACTATGTGGTCACCAAGATTCCGCGCTTCGCGTTCGAGAAGTTTCCCTCCGCCGATGCCCGCCTCACCACCCAGATGAAGTCGGTGGGCGAGGTGATGGCGATCGGCCGCACCTTCCACGAGTCGCTGCAAAAGGCGCTGCGCGGACTGGAGATCGGCAAGACCGGGCTCAACCCGACCGGGCTGGACATCAGCACCGAGGCGGGTCTGGCCACGCTCAAGCGCGAGCTGCGCGAGCCGCGGCCGGATCGCGTATTTCATCTGGCCGACGCGTTCCGGGCCGGTCTCTCGCTGGAAGAAGTGCACAGCCTCAGCCGGGTCGACCCGTGGTTCCTCGCCGCGTTCGAGGACATCGTGCTGACCGAGACGGAGGTCAGCAAACAGGGGCTGACCGCGCTCGACGAGCCGCGCATGCGCGAATTGAAGCGGCTCGGATTCGCCGATGCGCGCGTGGCCGAACTGCTCAACACCGACGAAACGGCCGTGCGCCATCTGCGCCATACGCTGGGCGTGCGGCCGGTCTACAAGCGGGTGGATTCCTGCGCGGCCGAGTTTGCCACCAGCACCGCCTACATGTATTCGACCTACGAGGAGGAATGCGAGGCGGCGCCGACCGCTCGCGAGAAGATCATCGTGCTCGGCGGTGGCCCCAACCGCATCGGCCAGGGCATCGAGTTCGACTACTGCTGCGTGCATGCCTCGTTGGCGCTGCGTGAGGATGGCTACGAAACGATCATGGTCAACTGCAACCCGGAGACCGTCTCGACCGATTACGACACCTCCGATCGCCTGTACTTCGAGCCGCTGACGCTGGAGGACGTGCTGGAGATCGTCCATCTGGAAAAACCCCGCGGCGTGATCGTGCAGTACGGCGGCCAGACCCCGCTGAAGCTGGCGCGTGCGCTGGAGGCGGCCGGGGTGCCGATCATCGGCACCAGTCCGGACAGCATCGACCTGGCCGAGGATCGCGAGCGCTTCCAGCAGATGATCGCGAAGATCGGCCTGATCCAGCCGCCCAACCGCACCGCGCGCAATGCTGACGAAGCGATGGCGCTGGCGCGCGAGATCGGCTACCCGCTGGTGGTGCGGCCAAGCTACGTGCTCGGCGGCCGCGCGATGGAAGTGGTGCATGACGACGCCGATCTGGCGCGCTACATCCGCGATGCGGTGAAGGTGTCCAACGATTCACCGGTGCTGCTGGACCGCTTTCTCGATCATGCGGTGGAGGTGGACGTCGACGTGATCGCCGATGCCGAAGGCCATGTGCTGATCGGCGGCATCATGGAGCACATCGAGGAGGCGGGCGTGCATTCGGGCGATTCGTCCTGCTCGCTGCCGCCGTATTCGCTGACGCCGCAGATCCAGGACGAGATGCGCCGCCAGGCCACCCTGATGGCGCGTGAACTGAAAGTCATCGGCCTGATGAACACGCAGTTCGCGATCCAGGGCGAGACCGTGTTCATCCTGGAAGTGAATCCGCGCGCCTCCCGCACGGTGCCGTTCGTATCCAAGGCGACCGGCGTACCGCTGGCCAAGATCGCGGCGCGGGTGATGGCCGGCCGTACACTGGCAAGCCTGGGCGCGACGCGCGAGGTGATCCCGGCCTACTACTCGGTGAAGGAGGCGATCTTCCCGTTCCTGAAGTTCCAGAACGTCGACCCGATTCTCGGCCCGGAGATGCGCTCCACCGGCGAGGTGATGGGCGTGGGGAGAAGCTTCGGCGCGGCCTTCGCCCGCGGTCACGAGGCGGCCGGGATCAGGCCGCCGACGGTCGGCAAGGTGTTCCTCTCGGTGCGCGATGCCGACAAGGACCGCCTGCTGCCGGTGGCGCGCGAAGTTCTCGCGCGCGGTTTCAGCCTGGTGGCGACCGCCGGCACGGCCAGCTATTTGGCCGAACACGCGGTGGCCTGCGAGCGCATCAACAAGGTGCTCGAAGGGCGGCCGCATATCGTCGACCTGATCAAGAACGGTGAGATCGTGTACATCGTCAACACCACCGAGGGCAAGCAGGCGATCGCCGACTCGTTCTCGATCCGGCGCGAGGCGTTGCAGCATCGCGTCACCTATTCCACCACTGTAGCTGGCGCCCGCGCGCTCGTGCATTCGCTCGATTTCCGCGGCGATGGCGAAGTGCACAGCCTGCAGGAACTGCACAAGGAGCTGAGCGCATGAGTCGCGCCCCCATCACCAAAGTCGGCTCGGAGCGTCTGCGTGCCGAACTGGAACGCCTGAAGTCGGTCGACCGCCCGCGCATCATCGCGGCGATAGCCGAGGCGCGCGCGCACGGTGACCTGAAGGAAAATGCCGAATACCACGCCGCCCGCGAGCAGCAGAGCTTCACCGAAGGTCGCATCGGCGAGCTGGAGGCGGCGCTGTCCACCGCCGAAGTGATCGACGTGTCGCGACTGAACCCTGGCAACCGCGTGGTATTCGGTGCCATCGTGGATCTGGAGGACGAGGACAACGGTGTCGCGGTGACTTACCAGATCGTCGGCGACCTGGAAGCGGACATCAAGCAGCGGCTGATCGCGGTGTCCTCACCGATTGCCCGCGCGCTGATCGGCAAGAGCGCGGGCGACAGCTTCGAGTTCACCGCTCCGAACGGCGTCAAGCATTACGAGATCACCGGTGTGCGCTACAGCTGAACCGCATCACGGGGCGCCCAGAAAAAGAAAAAGGCCGCGTCAGCGGCCTTTTTCCGGATCATCATGCGCGAGGTATCAGCGCTGACGAGCCTTGAAACGGGGGTTGCTCTTGCAGATCACGAACACCTTGCCGCGACGACGCACGATCTTGCAGTCACGGTGCCGCGCCTTGGCGGACTTCAAAGAGTTAAGCACCTTCACGGCGAGCTCCTGACACAATACGAAAGATAAGCGCGCAAGTATAAACAGGCTGCGTGCCCATCACAAGCCTGGCGCGCCGATCGCCTCGCTTAGAGTAGCCAGAAACTGCTGCAATACGGGTGACTGGTCATGGGTGCGGCAGGCCACCGCCAGCAGCAGACTGGCATCAGGGTCATCCAGTGGCACGTAGTTCACCCCCGCCATGCGCACCGCGCGCATGCTGGCAGGCACCAGCGCCAGCCCGAGTCCGGCTGCCACCAGCGCCAGCAGTTCGTTGACCTGCTGCGCCTGCTGCACGATCCGTGGTTGGAAACCAGCGGCTGCCGCCAGTTTCACCAGCCGGTCATAGAGCGTGGATGCCAGCTCCCTCGGCTGAGAGACAAATCCGTCATCGGCCACTTCCGACAGTTGCAGACTGTCGCGGTCAGCCAGCGGATGACCGGCCGGCAAGGCGAGCAGCAGGGGCTCGTGATCGATGACGCGCAGTTGCAGTCCCGCCGCATCCTTGCTGTACAGCGGTTCATCACGCACAAAGCCGACGTCGATCTGGCCCGCCAGGAGCGCGGCGAACTGCGGCTCCGTATACATTTCGCTGAGTTGCAGCCGCACGTTCGGCGCCAGCTGGCCGAACCGCAGCAGGCTCTGCGGCAGCGCTGGGTGAAACGAGACGGACACCGTATATGCCAGACGCAACCGGCCGCTGTAACCGGCCGCCGCGGCAACTGCGTCGCTGCGCGCGTCGTCGGCCTTGACCAGGATCTGCCTGGCATGCTCCAGGAAGGTTCGGCCCGACTCGGTCAGCGCCACGTGACGCTTGGTGCGTTCCAGCAAACGCACGCCCAGATCCCGCTCCAGCGCTTGAATTTGCTGGGACAGCGGCGGCTGCGAGAGGTGCAGCCGGATGGCGGCCTTGGTGAAGCTCAATTCCTCGGCTACGGCCACGAAGTAGCGCAACTGGCGAAAATCAAACATATACGCAAATCAAATAAATAAGCTGGTAAATATATATTGGATACTCTATTGCGTCGATCATAAAATGCCAACCGTCACCCTGCTCTCCCTCCCCCAGCAGCGGTGACCCGCGCCCCGCAGCGACGCTAAACACGATACCTGGCCAATCCCCCCCTGAGCCCGTATTGATGCGTCCCACTTGCGGGGCGTTTTTTTGTCTGCTACTTCGCGAAGGCACCGCTGCGCTGCCGCTGCTTCGACTTCGCATCGGCCAGCCAGCGCCCGAGAGGTTGCTAGAGCATCACGGCTAGCTCGGTGCCTTGCGCGATTGCACGCTTGGCATCCAGTTCGCTCGCCAGATCGGCGCCGCCGATGACATGGACCCTCGAGCCAGCGGCGATCAGCGCATCGGCAAGCTGCCGATTCGATTCCTGGCCGGCGCAGATCACGACGTGGTCGACCGACAGGATCTGCGGCTTGCCCGCCACCAGCACGTGCAGGCCGTGTTCGTCGAAACGCTGATAACTGACGTTGCCCAGCATGCTGACCTGCCTGGCCTTGAGCGTGGCCCGATGCACCCAGCCGGTGGTCTTGTTGAGGCGTGCGCCGGGGCGGCCGTCGCTGCGCTGGAGCAGCCAGATCTGTCGCGCCGGTGGCTCGGGTTGCGGCTTCTGCAGACCGCCGCGCTGGGTCAGCTGCATGTCCACGCCCCATTCGCGGCTCCAGCGTGCGACGTCGGTGGTGGCGGAGGGCGCATGTTCTACCAGGAATTCCGCCACGTCGAAGCCGATGCCGCCAGCGCCGATGATCGCCACCTTGGCGCCGACGGGTCGGTGATCGGCCAGTACATCGAGATAGCTCAGCACGCGTGGATCGTCGCTGCCGGGAAAGCTCAGCGTACGCGGCGTGATTCCGGTGGCGATCACCACCTCGTCGTAACCGCCGGCGAGCACGGATGCTGCATCGGCCGCCCGGCCCAGCTGCACCTCCACGCCGCAATCGCGCAGCCGGTGGCCGAAATAGCGCAGCGTTTCGTGGAACTCCTCCTTGCCGGGAATCTGCTTGGCGTAGTTGAACTGGCCGCCTATCTCATGCGCCTTGTCGATCAGCGTCACCGCATGTCCGCGTTCGCCCAGTGTGCTGGCGCAGGCCATGCCGGCGGGCCCTGCGCCGATCACGGCGATGCGCTTGCTTTGTGGGGCCGGTTCGATCCTCAGTTCGGTCTCGCGGCAGGCGTGCGGATTCACCAGGCAGCTGGCGCGGCGATTCTGGAACACATGATCGAGACATGCCTGATTGCAGGCGATGCAGGTATTGATGCGGTCGCTGCGATCGGCCTTGGCCTTGTTGGCCCAGGCCGGGTCGGCCAGCAGCGGGCGGGCCATCGAAACCATGTCGGCCTGGCCGTCGGCGAGGATACGCTCGGCCACCTCCGGCATGTTGATGCGGTTGGTGGCGACCAGCGGGATCGCCACCTCGCCCTTGAGCTTCCCGGTGACCCAGGCAAAGCCAGCGCGCGGCACGCTGGTGACGATAGTGGGTACGCGCGCCTCATGCCAGCCGATGCCGGTATTGATGATGCTGGCGCCGGCAGCTTCGATCGCCTTGGCCAGCGTCACGATCTCGCTCCAGTCCTGCCCACCGTCAACTAGGTCGAGCATCGACAGCCGGTAGATGATGATGAAGTCCTTGCCCACTGCCGCGCGGGTTTGGCGCACGATCTCCACTGCGAGGCGCATGCGGCGTGCGGCATCGCCGCCCCAGGCATCCTCGCGCTGGTTGGTGCGGGCGGCGATGAACTGGTTGATCAGATAGCCTTCCGAGCCCATCACCTCGACGCCGTCATAGCCGGCGTCCTGCGCCAATCGGGCGCAATCCACGAAGTCACGGAGGGTGCGTTGCACGCCACGCGACGACAGCGCCCGCGGCGTGAAGGGGGTGATCGGCGACTTGATCTTCGACGGCGCCACCGACAGCGGGTGATAGCCGTAGCGCCCCGCGTGCAGGATCTGCAGGCAGATGCGGCCGCCCTCGGCATGCACGGCGCGGGTCAGTTTGCGATGCCGCGGCTTGTGCCAGGGCATCGACAGGCGGCCGCCGAACGGTTTCAGCCAGCCCTGCATGCTCGGCGCGATGCCTCCCGTCACCATCAGGCCGACTCCGCCGCGGGCCCGCTCGGCAAAATAGGCTGCCAGCTTGTCGTAGTCGCTGGCCTTGTCCTCCAGGCCGGTATGCATCGAACCCATCAGGATGCGATTGGGCAGGGTGACGTGGCCCAAGTCGAGCGGGGCGAACAGGTGAGGGTAAGGCATGGGGTCGCTACCGGTTCAAACGATCGTATGAATGTGCCGGTTTTGGGGGCCGGAAAGCAAGCGTTACGTTTTTCCCCCGCCAGGCTCAGCTCAGCAGTTGCTGCACCAGCGCGATGTATCGACGCATCGCCTCTTGCTCCGGCACGCCGTTGAGCTTGGCCCATGCTTCGTGTTTTGCGGTACCGACGAAGTCGAAGAAGCCTGGTTGTGCGCGGCGCAGGTCGCCCTCCGAGCCCTGTTTGTAGAGGGCGTAGAGCTTGAGCAGAGTGTCATTGTCGGGGCGTACCCCCAGGCGCTGGATATCCTCGGCAGCACGTTCAAACTCTCGGCGAAGATCAGTCATGGGGCAGCTGAATTGGCTTGCGGGCGCGAAGACCAGCGTGATAGCACGCGCTCTTCAGCGGGTCAACGCGACCAAAGTGAGGCGCTAGCAGCCTGTCGGGCTTGAGATCGGCGCAGCGCCCCTCTGCGCACCAAGCAGGCAAATCGCACCAACGGGGTGCGAAAACAGGGGCATCCGTCGCCACTTTCGCCGAAACGAACGGATTTCCG
>JAJYSM010000056.1 GCA_021793575.1 Pseudomonadota bacterium | reverse complement strand
GTGGTCGACCCGATCCTGCAGCACGAAGGCCCGGTGCAACCGTACGCGCCCGGCAGCTGGGGGCCGGCCGACGCGGCCGCGGTGGTCAGCGGCGCCGAAGGCTGGCACGACCCGAAGCCCGCCGCGAGCGCCGCCCGTTGAACAGCCACCCGCCGGAGGCGCCCGGGATCGTGTTTCTGCTCGATGTGGACAACACCCTGCTCGACAACGACCGCTTCGCCGACGACCTCGGCGCCGAGCTTGCGCGCGCCTTCGGCAGCGCCGAGCGCGACCGCTACCGGGCCATCTACGCGCAGCGCCGCGACGCGCTGGGCTATGCCGATTACCTAGGCAGCCTGCAGCTGTTCCGCAGCGGCCTGGACAACCATCCGGCGCTGCTGCAGATGTCGGCGTGGCTGCTGGAGTATCCGTTCGCCGAACGGCTGTATCCGCACGCGCTGGAGACCGTCGCGCACCTGCGCACGCTGGGCCGGGTGGCGATCCTGTCCGATGGCGACGTGGTGTTCCAGCCGCGCAAGATCCAGCGCGCCGGGCTGTGGCGCGCGCTGGACGGCGAGGTGCTGGTCTGCGTGCACAAGCAGCAGCAGCTGGCGGCGATGCAGCAGCGCTATCCGGCCCGCCACTACGTGATGGTCGACGACAAGCCGAACATCCTGGCCGACATGAAGCAGCGCATGGGCGCGCGGCTGACCACGGTGTTCGTGCAGCAGGGCCACTACGCCGCGGCGGCCGCCGACCATCCGCCGCAGCCCGCGCCAGACGTCGCGATCGCGTGCATCGGCGAGCTGCGCCGGCGTAAGCTTGACGATTTCCTGCCGGCGGCGGCCTGCGATGCCGCGGCACCGTGAACCGATCCAAGGAGCAAGCATGAAAGCGACCCGCCAACTGCACGATCTCGGCCAGAGTCTGTGGCTGGACAACATCACCCGCACGCTGCTCGACGACGGCACGCTGGCGCGCTACATCGCCGAGCTTTCGGTCAGCGGGCTGACCTCCAACCCGAGCATCTTCGACGCGGCGATCGGCGGCGGCGATGCCTACGACGCCGGCATCCGCGCCAAGTCGGCGGCCGGGCTGGCGGGCGAGGCGCTGTTCACCGAGCTGGCACTGGAGGACCTGCGCCGCGCGGCCGACCTGTTCCAGCCGATCTTCCAGGCCACCGGCAGCGTCGATGGCTGGGTCTCGATGGAGGTCTCGCCGCTGCTGGCCGCCGACACCGCCGGCACCATCGCGGCGGCCAGACTGATCCACACCCAGGCCGCGCGCGACAACCTGTTCGTGAAGATTCCCGGCACGCCCGAGGGCATCCCGGCGATCGAGGAGGCGATCTTTCTGGGCATTCCGATCAACGTGACGCTGCTGTTTTCCTGCGCGCACTACCTGGCCGCCGCCGAGGCCTACCTGCGCGGCATCGAACGGCGCCTCGCGGCCGGGCTCGACCCGCGCGTGGGCTCGGTGGCTTCGCTGTTCATCAGCCGCTGGGACGTGGCCAGCAACAAGCAGCTGCCACCCGCGCTGCACAACCGGCTCGGCATCGCCGTAGGCCAGCAGACCTACCGCGCCTACCGCGAACTGCTGGCGTCACCGCGCTGGGGCAGGCTTGCCGCCGCCGGCGCGATGCCGCAGCGGCTGCTGTGGGCCAGCACCGGAACCAAGGATCCGTCCGCCGTCGACACGCTGTACGTCAGCGCGCTGGCCGCGCCCGACACCGTCGACACGTTGCCCGAGAAAACCCTCAACGCGTTTGCCGAACACGGCCAGCTGCACGGCGTGATGGCCACCGACGGCGGCGATGCCGACGCCGTGCTGGCGCAGATCGCTGCTGCGGGCGTGGACGTGGACGCGCTCGCCGCCACGCTGCAGCGCGACGGCGCGCAGGCGTTCGTGACCTCGTGGCAGCAGCTGCTGCAGCGGATCGCCGAAAAGACCCGCTCGCTCGACCGCGCCGTGGCGGGAGCCGCACCGCGATGAGCACACCCGATCTCACCACGCGGCCGCAATGGCAGGCGCTCAGGCGGCACTTCGCGCAGATCGGCGCGCAGCACCTGCGCGACCTGTTCGCCGCCGATCCCGCCCGCGGCGAGCAGCTGACGCTGGAGGCGGTCGGCCTGTACCTGGACTACTCCAAGCAGCGCGTGGACGCCGACACCCTGCGCCTGCTGCGCGAACTGGCGCTGGCCTGCGGCCTGCCGCAGCGGATCGAGGCGATGTTCCGCGGCGAGCGCATCAACACCACCGAGCAGCGCGCGGTGCTGCACGTGGCGCTGCGCGCGCCGGCCACTGCGGACATCCGCGTGAACGGCCGCAACGTGATCCCCGACGTGCACGCGGTGCTCGACCGCATGGCCGCGTTCGCCGAGCGGGTGCGCAGCGGCGCGTGGCTGGGACACGGCGGCAAGCGCATCCGCCACGTCATCAGCATCGGCATCGGCGGCTCCGATCTCGGCCCGGTGATGGCCTACGAGGCGCTGCGCGCGTACAGCCAGCGCGACCTCACGTTCGGCTTCGTGTCGAACGTGGACGGCACCGATTTCGTCGAGGCCACGCGCGATCTGGACGCCGGCGAAACGCTGTTCATCGTCTGCTCCAAGACCTTCACCACGCTGGAGACGCTGAGCAACGCGCACGCCGCGCGCGCCTGGTGCGTGCAGGCGCTGGGCGATGAAAGCGCCGTGGCGAAGCACTTCGTGGCGGTCTCCACCGCCGCCGACGAGGTGGCGAAGTTCGGCATCGACACCGCCAACATGTTCGGCTTCTGGGACTGGGTCGGCGGGCGCTACTCGATGGATTCGGCGATCGGCCTGTCGACCATGCTGGCGATCGGCGTCGAGCACTTCCGCGCCATGCTGGCCGGCTTCCACGCGATGGACGAGCACTTCCGCCACGCGCCGCTGGAACACAACCTGCCCGCGCTGATGGGCCTGCTGGCGATCTGGAACGGCAACTTCCTCGGCGCCGCCACCGTCGCGGTGCTGCCGTACGAGCAGTACCTCAAACGTTTCCCGGCCTACCTGCAGCAGCTGACGATGGAGAGCAACGGCAAGCACGTCACGCTGGACGGCGCCCCCGTCGACTACGCCACCGGGCCGGTCTACTGGGGCGAGCCGGGCACCAATGGCCAGCACTCGTTCTACCAGCTGATCCATCAGGGCACGCAGCTGGTGCCGTGCGATTTCATCGGCTTCGGCCAGCCGCTGAACCCGTTGGGCCAGCAGCACGACCAGCTGCTGGCGAACCTGATCGCGCAGGGCGAGGCGCTGGCGTTCGGCAAGAGCGCCGCCGAAGTGCGCGCCGAAGGCACCCCCGAAGCGCTGGTGGCGCACCGCACGTTCGAGGGCAACCGGCCGAGCAGCACGATCCTCGCCGCCAGGCTTACGCCGCACGCGCTGGGCAGCCTGATCGCGCTGTACGAGCACAGCGTGTTCGTGCAGGGGGTGATCTGGAACATCGACTCGTTCGACCAGTGGGGCGTGGAACTGGGCAAGCAGCTGGCCAAGACCACCATCGCCGAACTGACCGCAAAGGATGAGCCGCCGCTCGCCCACGACAGCTCCACCAATGCGCTGATCCGCCGCTACCGCCAGCTGCGCGACGGCAAGACATCAGGTTCGTGATGCTGACGTGGGAGCGACTTCAGTCGCGATGCCTTGGTGCTCCGGTTGCATCAAAGCAAGGGCATCGCGACTGAAGTCGCTCCCACCGGCGGCACGCCCGGCCGACAATTTCCACGCAAGGTTTCCGAGAAAATAATGACCCAGCAGATCAGCCCGCTCGCCGGCCAGCCGGCACCGCAGTCGATCCTGGTCGACGTGCCGAAACTGCTGGCCGCCTACGTCGACCTCACGCCCGATCCGTCGGTGCCAGCGCAGCGCGTGGCGTTCGGCACCTCGGGCCATCGTGGCAGCTCGTTCGAGCGCAGCTTCAACGAGTGGCACATCCTGGCGATCAGCCAGGCGATCTGCGAATACCGCCAGGGCAAGGGCATCGACGGCCCGCTGTTCATCGGCGCCGACACTCACGCACTGTCGCAGCCGGCGTTCGAGAACGCGCTGGAAGTGCTGGCTGCCAATGGCGTCACCACCATGATCTCCCGCGGCGGCGAGTTCACCCCGACGCCGGCGGTGTCGCACGCGATCCTGGTTTACAACAAGGGCCGCACCACAGGCTTCGCCGACGGCATCGTGATCACGCCCTCGCACAATCCGCCGGACAACGGCGGCTTCAAGTACAACCCGCCCAACGGCGGCCCGGCCGACACCGACGTCACCGGCTGGGTGCAGCAGCGCGCCAACGCGCTGCTTGAGGGCGGCCTGCGGGAAGTGAAGCGCATGCCGCTGGCGCAGGCGCGCCAGGCCGCGACCACGCACGCGCACGATTTCCTCCACCACTACGTCGCCGACCTCGGCCACATCGTCGACTTCGACCTGATCCGCAGCGCCGGCGTGCGCATGGGCGTGGATCCGCTGGGTGGCGCCGGCGTGCACTACTGGGCGCCGATCGCCGAGCGCTACAAGCTCGACCTGACCGTGGTCAGCGCCGAGGTCGATCCGCAGTTCGCCTTCATGACGGTGGACTGGGACGGCAAGATCCGCATGGACCCGTCGTCGAAGTACGCGATGCAGCGGCTGATCGGGCTGAAGGACCAGTACGACGTGGCGTTCGCCTGCGATACCGACCACGACCGCCATGGCGTGGTCTGCCGCAGCAGCGGGCTGCTGGAACCGAATCATTACCTGTCGGTGCTGATCGACTACCTGTACACGCATCGGCCGCAGTGGAGCGCCGGCGCGGCGGTGGGCAAGACGGTGGTCAGCACCGCGCTGATCGACCGCGTGGTCAAGCGGCTGGGGCGCAAGCTCTATGAAGTGCCGGTCGGCTTCAAGTGGTTTTCCGAAGGGCTGTTCGACGGCTCGCTCGGCTTCGGCTGCGAGGAAAGCGCCGGCGCCTCGCTGCTGCGCCGCGACGGCTCGGTGTGGACCACCGACAAGGACGGCCTGGTGCCCGCGCTGCTGTCGGCCGAGATCACCGCCCGCGCCGGCAAGGACCCGGGCGAGCTGTACGCGCAGCTGACGCAGGAACTCGGCCGGCCGTTTGCCAACCGCGTCGAGGCCGCCGCCACGCCGGCGCAGAAGGCGAGGCTGGCCAGGCTGTCGCCCGAGCAGCTGAAAAGCGATCAGCTGGCCGGCGAGAAGATCGAACAGGTGCTGGACAAGGCGCCGGGCAACGGCGCGGCGATCGGCGGCATCAAGGCCGTCGCCGCCAGCGGCTGGTTCGCCGCGCGACCGTCCGGCACCGAGGCGATCTACAAGATCTACGCAGAAAGCTTCCACAGCGAGGCGCACCTGCAGAGCCTGCTGAGCGAGGCGCAGACGCTCGTGGATGCCGCGCTGGCCGGCGCGTGATGCGGTCACCGGAAAGGTGCATGGCACGCGCGGGCCCGTGTCACGCGATGGCCATGCGCCAGCGCAAAAATCTGCCGTCGCGGCAAGCGTTTGCTAAGCGTTGATGGGCATCATGCTTGCGCCAGCGCGATCCTTCGGCTCGCCCGCCAACCCCTCGCCGCCACCCCGCCGGAGACCATGCATGTCAGTGATCCTTTCGCGCCCGCGCTATTCCGCACCCCGCCGTTGGCTGCATTGGGGCATGTTCGCGCTGGTGCTGCTGGCGTACGTGTGCATCAACGTGTTCGACCTGTTTCCCAAGGGCACCGCGGTACGCGCCAACATCCTGGCCGCGCACTTCGTGGCCGGCATCGCCGTGCTGCTGCTGGTGCTGCCGCGGCTGATGCTGCGCGTGCGCCATGTGGCGCCGCCGATCACGCCGCCGCTGGCGCAGGCGACGGCGCTGATGAGCAAGCTCACCCATCTGGCGCTGTACCTGTTCCTGCTGCTGCAGCCGCTGCTCGGCGTGATCACCCTGCAGGTGGGCGGCAAAGCGGTGACGCTGTTCGGCGTGACCCTGTTGCCGGCGCTGTTCGGGCCCGGCAACCACGCCCT
Organism: Pseudomonadota bacterium; assembly: GCA_021793575.1. Taxonomy (GTDB): domain Bacteria; phylum Pseudomonadota; class Gammaproteobacteria; order Xanthomonadales; family Rhodanobacteraceae; genus Rhodanobacter. The sequence goes on along the minus strand of JAJYSM010000056.1, from coordinate 13,196 downwards.
GGCGCACCAGTTGGAGGACATCCACGGCACCATCGGCACCGTCTTCTACTACGTGATCGGGCTGCATATCCTGGCCGGGCTGTGGCATCACTTTGTCCGCCACGATGACACCCTGCAGCGGATGACCGGAGAAGCTGAGCTGGCTCGCTGATCCACCCCGGAGATCCACCGCATGTCCCGACGCCACAGCGAACGCCATCGCACCAGTCGCATGAGCTGGCTGCGCGCGGCCGTGCTGGGCGCAAATGACGGCATCGTCTCCACCGCCAGCCTGGTGCTGGGCGTGGCAGCGGCGCACGGCACACGGCAGAACATTCTGGTGGCCGGCATCGCCGGACTGGTGGCGGGCGCCATGTCGATGGCCGCCGGCGAATACGTGTCGGTGCATTCGCAGGCCGACAGCGAGCAGGCCGACCTGGCGCGTGAGCAGCACGAACTGGAAACCGACGCGGCCGGCGAGCACAAGGAGCTGGCCGCGATCTACGTGGGGCGCGGCCTCGACGCCGCGCTGGCGAAGCAGGTCGCGGAGCAGCTGATGGCGCACGACGCGCTCGACGCCCACGCGCGCGACGAGCTGGGCATCACCGAGGCGCTCAAGGCACGGCCGCTGCAGGCCGCCGGGGCCTCGGCGCTGAGCTTCGCGCTGGGCGCCGCGCTGCCGCTGCTGGTGGTGCTGCTGGTGCCGGCGACGATCCTGCTGGGCGCGGTGTTCGGCACCTCGCTGGTGTTCCTGGCCCTGCTCGGCGCACTGGCCGGCTACACCGGCGGCGCGCACGTCGGCATTGGTGCCCTGCGCATCAGCTTCTGGGGCGCGCTGGCGATGGCGATCACCGCCGGCGTCGGCAGCCTGTTCGGCGTGGGTGGCTGAGCGGGCGTTACTTCACGGCATGGCGCAAACTTGACGCCCGCTTGACCCGGCAGCGCCCATCCTCGCGCGGGTATTCCATCAGGCCGCCGCTCCGGCGACGGCACCCAAGCCGAAGGATTTCCCATGACCGACCACGCGCTCGACCAGCAGTGCATCGACACCCTGCGCTTTCTCTCGGTGGACATGGTGCAGCAAGCCGACAGCGGCCATCCCGGGCTGCCGCTGGGCGCCGCGCCGATGGCCTATGCGCTGTGGACCCTCCATCTCAAGCACCACCCGGCCAACCCGCACTGGGTCGACCGCGACCGCTTCGTGCTCTCCGCCGGGCACGGCTCGGCGCTGCTCTACAGCCTGCTGCACGTCACCGGCTACGACCTCTCGCTGGATGACCTCAAGCAGTTCCGCCAGTGGGGCAGCAAGGCGCCGGGCCACCCCGAATACGGCCACACGCCCGGCGTGGAGGTGACCACCGGGCCGCTGGGGCAGGGGCTGGCCAACGCGGTCGGCATGGCGCTCGGCGAGGCGCACCTGGCCGCCCGCTACAACCGCGACGGCCACACCGTGATCGACCACCGCACCTGGGCGATCGTCAGCGACGGCGACCTGATGGAAGGCGTGGCCAGCGAGGCCGCCTCGCTGGCCGGGCATCTGAAGCTGGGCAAACTGGTGTGCCTGTACGACGACAACCACGTGACCCTCGCCGCCGGCACCGACATCACCTTTTCCGAAGATCGCGCCAGGCGCTTCGAGGCCTACGGCTGGCAGACCCTCAGCGTGGCCGACGGCAACGACGTGGCGGCGATCAGCGCCGCGCTGGACGCCGCGCGCGCCGACACCACCCGGCCCAGCCTGATCCTGGTGCGCACGCATCTCGGCTACGGCTCACCCGAGCAGGACAGCTTCAAGGCGCACGGCTCCCCGCTGGGCGTCGAGGACGTGAAAAAGACCAAGCAGAAGCTGGGCTGGCCGACCGCGCCGGCGTTCCTCACGCCCGCCCCGGCGCTGGCGCATTTTCGCGCAGCGCTGCAGCGCGGGGCCGAGTCCGAGGCTGCATGGAATGGACGTCTGGATGGCTACACCAAGGCGTATCCCGAACTGGCGAGCGAGCTGCAGGGCCGCCTGCGCGGCGAACTTCCCGCCGGCTGGGACGCGGACATCCCGGCGTTCCCCGCCGATGCCAAGGGGCTCGCCAGCCGCGTCGCCAGCGGCAAGGTGATGAATGCGATCGCCCCGAAACTGCCGGCGCTGATCGGCGGCTCGGCCGACCTGGATCCGTCCACCTACACCCATTTGAACGGGCTGGGCGACTTCAATCCGCCGCTGCTGCCGAACGAGGACAGCCAGGGCTCCGACGCCGGCGGCTGGAGCCATGCCGGGCGCAACCTGCACTTCGGCGTGCGCGAGCATGCGATGGGCGCGATCGTCAACGGGCTGGCCGCGCACGGCGGCTTCGCGCCGTACGGCTCGACCTTCCTGATCTTCTCCGACTACATGCGCCCGGCGATCCGGCTGGCCGCGCTGATGGGTCTGCACGTGATCCACGTGTTCACCCACGACAGCCTCGCGCTGGGCGAGGACGGCCCCACCCATCAGCCGGTGGAGCAGCTGGCCAGCCTGCGCGCGATCCCCAACCTCAGCGTGATCCGCCCCGCCGACGCCAACGAGACCGCGGTGGCATGGCGCGTCGCGCTGGAATCGCAGGATCACCCGGTGCTGCTGGCGCTGAGCCGGCAGAACCTGCCCACGCTCGACCGCGGCCGCTACGCCAGCGCCGACGGCCTGCGCCGCGGCGCCTACGTGCTGAGCGATGCGCCGAACGGCACGCCGCAGCTGATCCTGCTCGCCAGCGGCTCCGAGGTGGGCCTGATCCTCGCCGCCGCCGACCGGCTGCAGGCCGACGGCCTCGCCGTGCGCTGCGTGTCGATGCCGAGCTGGGAGCTGTTCGAGGCGCAGCCGCGGGGCTATCGCGACGACGTGCTGCCACCGGACGTCACCGCGCGACTGGCGGTGGAGCTGGGCGTGTCGCAGGGCTGGGAGCGCTACGTCGGCCAGCGCGGCGACATGCTCGGCGTCGACCGCTTCGGCGCCTCCGCTCCGGCCGACGTGCTGCTGCGCGAATACGGTTTCACGGTGGAGCACGTGGTGGCACGGGCGCGGGCGCTGCTCGACCGCTGACGCGGGCCTCCCTGCCGCGGCAGCGATTCGCAAGAAGCTATTTACAAAACTGGTCGGTATGTTATTTTCGGCTCGGCGTCCCTACCCGAGCCCGACCCTTGTCCCGTTTCCCGCCCGACCTGAAGTTCGCTTCGCCGGCAGCGCTCGCCTGCGCGCTGGCCCTGCTCGCGGCCCTGGCGCTGGGCGGCTGCGCCGTCGGCCCCGATTACCGGCGGCCCGCCGCGCCCGCCGTGAGCCGCTACACCGCCGAGCCGCTGCCTGCCGTCACAGTATCGAGCGCGGCCGCCGACGGCGCCGCGCAGCGCTTCCTTGCGGGGCGCGAGGTACCCGCGCGCTGGTGGACGAACTTCGCCAGCGCCGAACTGGACCGGCGGGTGACCCAGGCGCTGGCGCACAGTCCGTCGATCGCCTCGGCCCAGGCCGCCCTGCGCCAGGCGCAGGAAAATGCGCAGGCCGCGCGCGGCGGCCTGTTTCCCGCGCTGGATGCAGGCGCCGGGGTGACCCGTCAGAAACAGTTCGGGGCGTGGCTGGGCCGAAGCAGCGGCATTGGCCCGTACAACCTCTACAACGCCTCGGTGAGCGTCGGCTACACGCTGGATCTGTTCGGCGGCGTGCGCCGGGGCATCGAGGCACAGCTGGCGCAGCGCGATTTCCAGCAGGCGCAGCTGGACAGCACCTACCTCACGCTGGCCGGCAACGTGGTCACCGCGTCGCTGCAGGAGGCGTCGCTGCGCGAGCAGATCCGCGCGACCGGGCAGATCGTGGCCATGCAGCGCAAGAGCCTGGACATTGCCCAGCGCCAGCAGCAGATCGGCGCCACCTCGCTCACCGATACGCTGGCCGTGCGCACCCAGCTGGCCGCCACCGAAGCGACCCTGCCGCCGCTGCGCGCCCGGCTCGCCGCGACGCGCAACCAGCTGGCCACCTATCTGGGCACCACGCCGGCGCAGCTGGCGCTGGCGCCGCTGACGCTGGACGGCGTGCGCCTGCCGCAGGACATCCCGCTCAGCCTGCCCGCGCAGCTGGTCGACCAGCGGCCGGACATCCGCGCCGCCTCCGCGCAGCTGCATGCCGCCTCGGCCCAGGTCGGCGTGGCGACCGCGGCGATGCTGCCGCAGATCACCCTTTCCGGCAGCGCCGGCTCGCAGGCACTGCGCAGCAGCGGCCTGTTTTCCGCCGGCAGCGGCGTCTGGTCGCTGGGGCTGAACCTGACCCAGCCGCTGTTCCACGGCGGCGCGCTGCTGCACCGCAAGCGTGCGGCACAGGCGGGCCTGGACAAGGCCGCGGCGGACTGGCGGCAGACCGTGCTGACCGCGTTTCAGAACGTGGCCGATGCGCTGCAGGCGCTGGAGTACGACGCGCAGACGCTGGCCGCGCAGGCGACCGCCGCCAGCGCGGCGGCGCAGCAGCTCGCGCTGGCCCGGCAGCAGTACCGCATCGGCGCCACCGGCTATCTCAACCTGCTGAATGCCGAACGCAGCGACCAGCAGGCGCGCATCGGCCTGATCCAGGCGCGCGCGGCACGCCTGTCCGACACCGCCGCGCTGTACACCGCGCTGGGTGGCGGCTGGCGCAGTGACGCCCGGGCAGCCAGCCGGAAGCCCTGAGTTCCATCCGACTTTCGCGATCGCGGATGATCGCCACAACCCGAGGAGTTCGCGCATGACCACGCGCGCTGAGAACAAGCCGAGCACCGCCAAGCGCATGATCTGGATGATCGTCGGCGTGGTGCTGCTGATCGCCGTGATCGCCGGCATCAGGGTGCTGCTGGTGGTGCGGATGATCCGCAGCATGCCCCAACCGGCACCGGCCACGGTCAGCACGGTCAAGGCCAGCGAGCAGAGCTGGCAGCCGATGCTGAGCGCCGTCGGCACGCTGCGCGCGGCGCGCGGCGCCGAGCTGGCGATGGACGTGGCCGGGCTGGTCACGGCGGTGAACCTGACCTCCGGCGAGGATGTGAAACAGGGCCAGCCGCTGCTGCAGCTGCGCGATGGCGACGACGTGGCGCTGCTGCAGCAGCTGCAGGCCAATGCCCAGCTGGCGAAGATCACGCTAGAGCGCGCCCGCCAGCAGCTGGCGGCGCAGGCGATCAGCCAGGCCGGCTACGACAGCGCGGCGGCCGACTTCAAGGCGCGCCAGGCCGCGGTGGCGCAGCAGGCCGTGGTGGTGGCGAAGAAGCAGCTGCGCGCGCCGTTCGCCGGCCGTGCCGGCATCATCACCACCAGCCCCGGCGATTACCTCAGCGCGGGCGCCGCGGTGGTCACGCTGCAGCAGCTCGATCCGCTGCTGGTGGATTTCTTCGTGCCGCAGAGCGAGCTCGGCCGGCTGAAAGTGGGGCAGGTGGTGCACCTGGGCCTGGATGCGTATCCCGGCCGCCAGTTCAGCGGCAGGCTCAGCGCGATCAGCCCCCGCGTCGACACCAGCACCCGCAACGTGCAGGTCGAGGCCAGCGTGCCGAATCGCGACCTGGCGCTCACCCCGGGCATGTTCGCCAAGGTCAGCGTCGAGGTCGACCGCCAGCAGCAGCGGCTGACGCTGCCGCAGGCGGCGATCGTCTACAACCCCTACGGCGACACGGTGTACGTGGTGCAGCCGTCGAAGGGCAAGGACGCGAAAGGCGCCGCGCTGCCGCCCACGGTGCAGCAGGCGTTTGTCACCACCGGCGCCACCCGCGGCGACCAGGTGGCGATCGTGAAGGGCATCAGCGCCGGCACCGAAGTGGTCAGCAGCGGCCAGATGAAGCTCAAGAACGGCGCGCCGATCGCGATCGACAACAGCGTCCAGCCGGCGGACAGCGCGAATCCGATGCCGCAGGAGCACTGAGCCAGGCCCATGAAATTCACCGACCTGTTCATCCACAAGCCGGTGCTGGCGATCGTCGTCAGCCTGCTGATCCTGGTGCTGGGCGTGAAGGCCGTCACCAGCCTCACCGTGCGCCAGTATCCGAAGACCGAGAACGCCACCGTCACCGTGTCGACCGCCTATTACGGCGCCGACGCGCAGACCATGGCCGGCTTCATCACGCAGCCGCTGGAGCAGGCGATCTCGCAGGCACAGGGCATCGACTACCTGTCCTCCACCAGCGTGGCCGGCGTGTCCATCATCACCGCCACGCTGCGCCTGAACTACGACGCCAACCGCGCGCTGACCGAGATCACCACCCAGGTCAACTCGGTCAAGAACCAGCTGCCGCCGCAGGCGCAGCAGCCGGTGCTGACCGTGCAGACCGGCGAAACGGTCGACGCGATGTACATGGGCTTCTACAGCGATGTGCTGCCGACCAACAACATCACCGATTACCTGTCGCGCGTGGTCAAGCCCAAGCTCGATTCGATCCAGGGCGTGCAGACCGCCGAACTGCTCGGCGCGCGCCAGTTCGCGCTGCGCGCGTGGCTCGATCCGGCCAGGATGGCCGCGCGCGGCGTCACCGCCAGCGACGTGAACAGCGCGCTGGCGGCGAACAACTACCTGGCCGCGGTCGGCTCCAGCAAGGGCCAGGCGGTGACGGTGGATCTGACCACCGACAGCAGCCTGCACACGGTGGAGCAGTTCAAGCAGCTGGCGATCAAGCAGGTCAACGGCGCCATCGTGCGGCTGCAGGATGTGGCCACGGTGACGCTGGGCTCGGAGAACTACGACTTCAACGTCGCCTTCAGCGGCAAGCGCTCGGTGTTCATCGGCATCAAGGTGGCGCCGGACGCCAACGTGCTGGACGTCGCCCAGCGCGTGCGCGAGGCCTTCCCGGAGATCCAGCAGCAGCTGCCCACCGGCCTTACCGGGCAGATCGTCTACGACGGCACGGTGTTCGTGAACAGTTCGATCAACGAGGTGATCAAGACCCTGATCGAGGCGCTGGTGATCGTCACGCTGGTGATCTTCCTGTTTCTCGGCAGCCTGCGCGCGGTGATCATTCCGGTGATCGCGATGCCGCTGTCGCTGATCGGCACCTTCTTCGTGATGCTGGCGCTGGGCTACTCGATCAACCTGCTGACCCTGCTGGCGCTGGTACTGGCGATCGGCCTGGTGGTGGACGACGCGATCATCGTGGTGGAGAACGTCGACCGCCACATGAAGGAGGAGCACAAGACGCCGCTGCAGTCGGCGCTGCTGGCGGCACGCGAGCTGGGCGGGCCGATCCTGGCGATGACCGTGGTGCTGATCGCGGTGTACGTGCCGATCGGTTTCCAGAAGGGCCTCACCGGCGCGCTGTTCACCGAATTCGCCTTCACTTTGGCCGGCGCGGTGACGGTGTCGGCGGTGGTCGCGCTGACGCTGTCGCCGATGATGTGCGCGAAGTTTTTCCGCAGCGAGCAGGACAACGGCCGCTTCGTGCAGTTCATCGACCGCCGCTTCGAGCGGGTGCAGCACGGCTACCGGCGCCTGCTGCACGGCAGCCTGTCGACCTGGGTGGTGGTGATCGTGATGTCCGGCATCCTGCTGCTGGCCACCATCGCGCTCGGCATGACCTCGCAGTCGGAGCTGGCGCCGGAGGAGGACCAGGGCATCGTGGCCGGGCAAATTGTGGGCGCGCCCGATGCGACCGCGCAGCAGATGAACGTCTACGCCACGCAGATGTTCGAGCGCGCCCGCAAGCTGCCCGAATACCAGCAGATGTTCCAGCTGACCGGCGTGCCGACCGTCAACCAGGGCATCGGCGGCGTACTGTTCAAGCCGTGGGACCAGCGCAGCCGCAGCGCGCACGAGCTGCAGCAGGCGCTGCAGCAGGCGTGGAACGGGATTGCCGGGGCGAAGGTGGCGGCGTTCCAGTTTCCGCCGCTGCCGGGCGCGTCGGGCCTGCCGATCGAGATGGTGATCACCACCACCGAGCCGTTCGAGAACCTCAACGCGGTGGCCAGCGAGGTGCTGGCGAAGGCCCAGGCCAGCGGCAAGTTCTATTTCATCGACTCCGACCTCAAGGTCGACAAGCCGCAGGGCACGGTGGTGCTCAACCGCGACATGATCACCACGCTGGGCCTGACCCAGCAGGATGTCGGCGCCGCGCTGGGTGCCGCGCTCGGCGGCGGCTACGTCAACTATTTCTCGATCGCGGGCCGTTCGTACCGCGTGATTCCGCAGGTGCTGCAGGCCGACCGGCTCAATCCGGAGCAGGTGCTGAACTATTACCTCAGCCTGCCGGGCGGCGCGGTGATCCAGGCCGCGACCGTGGCGAAGATCACCCATCAGGTGGTGCCGCGCTCGCTCAACCATTTCCAGCAGCTGAACTCGGCCACCATCTCGGGCGTGTCCGGCCTGTCGCAGGGCGCGGCGCTGACCTATCTGCACGACCTGGTGAAGCAGGTGGCGCCCACCGGCTACAACGTCGACTACGCCGGCCAGTCGCGCCAGTTCATGCAGGAGTCGGGGGGCTTCGGCGCGACCCTGCTGTTCGCCGTGATCATCGTGTTCCTGGCGCTGGCGGCGCAGTTCAACAGCCTGCGCGATCCGATCGTGATCCTGGTATCGGTACCGCTGGCGCTGTTCGGCGCGCTGATCTTCGTGAACCTGTTCACCAGCCTCAACATCTACACCGAGGTGGGCCTGGTGACCCTGATGGGGCTGATCAGCAAGCACGGCATCCTGATCGTGCAGTTCGCCAACCAGTCGCAGCGCGAGGGCATGTCCAAGCGCGAGGCGATCGAGCACGCGGCGGCGGTGCGCCTGCGGCCGATCCTGATGACCACCGCCGCCATGGTGCTCGGCGTGCTGCCGCTGGTGGTCGCCTCCGGCGCCGGCGCGGCGGGCCGCTTCAACATGGGCCTGGTGATCTCCACCGGGCTGGCGATCGGCACGCTGTTCACGCTGTTCGTGGTGCCGGCGTTCTACATGCTGCTGGCGGCGGACCACCACGCGGGCCAACCGCCCGCCGATCCGCTGCTGCCTGCCGCGGCGGGCTGAGCGCGGCGCCCGCGCCTCGCGCAAGCCACAACCAAGCGCGGATCACCCGCGCCTTGTCGCGACGGCAGGCGGGCTCAGTTGCGCGACTGCAGCTTCGACAGCAAGCGCAGCAGTTCCAGGTACAGCCACACCAGGGTGACCACCAGCGCGAACGCGCCGTACCACTCCATGTACTTCGGCGCGCCGGCGTTGACGCCGGTTTCGATCATGTCGAAATCGAGGATCAGGTTCAGCGCCGCGATCACCACCACCACCGCACTGAACGCGATGCCGAGACCGCTGGCGCCGTTGATGAAGCCCATCGAGTGACCGAAGAAACCCATCGCCATGTTGGCCAGATACAGCAGCATCACGCCGCCGGTGGCGGCCACCACGCCGAGCTTGAATTTCTCGGTGGCGCGGATCAGCCCGCTGCGATAGGCCAGCAGCAGCGCGGCCATCACGCCGAAGGTCAGCCCCACGGCCTGGATCACGATGCCCGGATAGCGCGCGTCGAAGATCGCCGACAGCGCGCCGATGAACACGCCCTCCACCAGTGCATACATGGGCGCGGTCCACGGCGACCAGGTTTTCTTGAAGCTGGTGACCAGCGCCAGGATCAGCCCGCCGATCGCCCCGCCGAGCACCAGCGGATACAGCGCCGCCGCGCTCGCCGGCCCGCTGTAATGGCTCCAGCTGTACATCGCGCCCACCAGCACCAGCACCAGCAGCAGGCCGGTCTTGTTGACCGTGCCGTTGATCGTCATGGCGTCGTCGCCACGCGCGACGACCGCGCCGCTGGCGGCGTCGAGGAAGGTGTTCTTGCCGAGTGCCGGGTTGCCGCTTTGCATGATGAACTCCGCTGGGATGGCGACCATCGTAGCCGCACCGTTGGCTTCGTGCAGCCGCCGTCGCGGCCGCATGTGCCATCCGGTCACACGCGGCCGCGCTGTCGGCATGCGCAAACTACGCGACAATGTGACCCTGCCGAATCCCGCGGAGTTCCGATGAACCCTTCCATCCTGCGTATCGCCACCCGCAAGAGCGCGCTTGCGTTGTGGCAGGCCGAGCACGTGGCGGCGCTGCTGCGCGCGGCGCATCCCGGACTGGCGGTGACGCTGGTGCCGATGAGCACGCGCGGCGACGAGATCCTCGACCAGCCGCTGGCGACGATCGGCGGCAAGGGGCTGTTCCTGAAGGAGCTTGAAGTGGCGATGCTGGAAGGCCGCGCCGAGCTGGCCGTGCATTCGCTGAAGGACGTGCCAGCCGAGCTGGAGCCGGGCTTCGCGCTGCCGGCGATCCTGCCGCGGGCGGATGCCGCCGATGCGTTTGTCAGCAACGCCTACACGGATCTCGCCGCGCTGCCACACGGCGCGCGGGTCGGCACCTCGTCACTGCGGCGGCAGGCGCAGCTGCGCGCGCTGCGACCGGATCTGCGGCTGCTCGACCTGCGCGGCAACGTCGGCACCCGGCTGGGCAAGCTCGACGCCGGCCATTACGACGCGATCGTGCTGGCCTGCGCGGGGCTGGAACGGCTGGCGCTGGCGTCACGCATCCGCGCCCGGCTGGCGGCACCGGACTGGCTGCCGGCGCCGGGCCAGGCGGCGATCGCGATCGAGGCGCGCGCGGATCAGCCCGGCGTGCTGGCACTGCTGGCCGCACTGGACGATGCCGACACCCGCCTCAGCGTGAGCGCCGAGCGGGCGATGAACCGGGCGCTCGGCGGCAGCTGCACGGTGCCGGTCGGCGCCTGGTGCGTGCTGGGCGAACACGGCCTGCACCTGCGCGGCATGGTCGGCGACGCCGCCAGCGGCCGGCTGCTGCACGCCGAGGGCAGCAGCGCCGGTGATCAGCCGGACGTGCTGGGCCGGCAGGTGGCCGCGGCGCTCCTGGCGCAGGGCGCGGGCGAGCTGCTGGGGCTTTGACGGGACACGGGGCACAACGGCAGCAGGGCAGCTTGGCGCGCGCTGCCACAACACGACGGCCCCGTCGCGAGTGCGACAAGGCCATCCCGGTCCACCGTGACCGCTCAGCTCAGAAGCTGTAGACCAGATTGGTGGTGGTCAGGGTGTCGGTCTGTTTCACGCTGGGCAGCACGCTGCTGTTGTGGCGCACCTGGAAACCGATCTTCAGCGCCAGCTTGCGCGTCATGCTGACGGCGAGGCCGACGTCGTTCTGCAGATAGGTGTTCTTCGAGCCCGCTTCCATCAGGAAGGTATCTTCGAGCGAGGTGTTGTCGGTGAGCTTGTACTTGTAGTTGACCAGCCCGCGCGCCACCGCCTCGGCCTTGGTCGGCTGCTGCTGCCGCACGCTGGCGCCGTTGACCACCAGATACACGTCGGCCGGCCGGTAGCGCTTGTAACCCGGGCCGATTTCGAATGACAGCTCGTTGCGGTCGTCCTTCAGGGCGATGTAGCCGTAGCCGAGCGAGACGATGCCCTGCCACAGGTTGGCGCCGAACTGGTCGTGCTCGTAGCGGGCGGCAGTGACGATGTAGCTGCGCGGATCGAGCTTGTAGCCGACCGAGGCGCCGGTGTCGTAGCGGCTCGCGGTGGTGTTGAACTGGGTAATGGTGTTGCCGGCCGCGTCGACCAGCCGCTGCTGGCTCTTGGAGCGCAGCGCGTCGAGGAAGAAGCTGTTCTTCCACTGCTCGTTTTCCTGGTTCAGGCCCAGCTTGGCGTTGATGTTCTGCGAGCGCGAGTTGCCGGTGGCGGAAGCGAAGCCGAACTCGCCCGAGCCGCTCCAGCCGCCGTTGCTGGCCGCGCTGCTGCTGTCGGTGCTGCTGTCGGCGCCGCTGGCGGGCACCGCATCCTGGGCCTGGACGGCAAGGCTGGTCAGGGCGGCCAGCAACAGGCCGGCGATGAGGGTCTTTTTCATGCGAGACAGTCCATTTGTTAAAGAATAGTGAGCCGCCTACCTTAACGGGGCGGTTTGAACTCGCAATGAACAATGCCGCCCGCGGCCCCGCGCGCAGCGGCCCGCTTGCGACGGCGCGTTGCCGCCACCATGCTGGACGTTGTCTCACTCACGCTGCGCCGACGGACAGACCATGGACCGCTACGAACGCATCTTGACCCTGCACCGGCTGCTGAAGTCGGCGCATTATCCGGTGGCGCTGTCGCGCCTGATGGCCGAGCTGGAATGCTCGCGCGCCACGCTGTACCGCGACGTGGCGTTTCTGCGCGACGCGCTGGGCGCGCCGATCGAGAGTGCCGGCGGTGAGCAGGCCGCCTTCCGCTACGCGCTGGGCGAGGGCGCGCGCTTCGAGCTGCCGGGGCTGTGGCTGACCTCCGACGAGCTCGCCGCGCTGCTGGCATTGAACGAGCTGATCAGCCGCTCCGGCCCCGGCGTGCTGGCCGGCGCGCTGGCCCCGTTCAAGGCGCGCATCGAGGGCCTGCTGTCCGACCACGGCAGCGGCAAGGCGCTGCCGATCGAGCGCATCCGGGTGATCCCGTGGGGCGAGCGCACGCTCGACCAGCAGGTGTTTCGCATCGTGGCCGGCGCCGTGCTGGAGCGCCGCCAGCTGCGCTTCCACTACCGCGCGCGCACCACCAACGCGGACAGCCGGCGCACGGTGTCGCCGCAGCGGCTGACCCACTATCGCGACAACTGGTACCTCGACGTGTGGGACCACGACCGCGAGGCGCTGCGCAGCTTTGCGGTGGACCGCATGAGCGACGCGCATGCGCTGGACGCCGCCGCCATCGACGTCGGCGAGAGCGACCTCAACGAACTGCTCGCCTCCAGCTACGGCATCTTCGCCGGCAAGCCGAAGGCGTGGGCGACGATCCGCTTCTCCTCGCACGCCGCACGCTGGGTGGCCGACGAGCACTGGCATTCGCAGCAGAAGGGCGAGTGGCTTGCCGACGGCCGCTACGAGCTGAAGCTGCCCTACTCCAACCCCAGGGAGCTGCTGATGGACGTGCTCAAATACGGCCCGGATGCCGAGGTGGTCAGCCCGCTGCCGCTGCGCGAGGAAATGAAGATCCTGCTGCAGCTGGCCCTGTCGGGCTACGCCCGGCCGTAATGAATCAATCTGCACAAGCCACTCGGCCCCATAACTGTGCAACCGGACGGTCACTTTCAGCTGTGCACGGCGGCGCTCTGGTAAATGAAGCGCACAAACGACAACCCCGCCGAAGCGGGGGCTGTCCCAATGCTCTCAACTTAAGCGAAACACCCTCGAAAATGCTTGCTTATTGATGCGTTGACGGTTACGATGAGTCATCATAACTCATTGATAAATAAAGACTATGAACTCAAACACTCGATCCCGTCT
>JAJYSM010000119.1 GCA_021793575.1 Pseudomonadota bacterium | reverse complement strand
CTCTCCTACACGGGTGCAAGCACACCAATGCAACATCGGTCTCTACTTCCCGCGCGCACTCCATGATGCCGCAGCCCATGTTTGTTCCGCGACAGCGCGCCGCCAAAGGCGGGGCGAAAACTCCTACTGGCGGCTGCTTTCCACAGGCGGCTGCCTCACACGGGCGTCTACAATGACCAACCCCCGCTCAACGGCAGCACGATGACCGAACCCGTCCGCCTCGCCAAACGCGTCGTCGCGCTGGCCCAGTGCTCGCGGCGCGAGGCCGAGCAGTACATCGAGGGCGGCTGGGTGCGCGTCGACGGCACGGTGGTGGAACAGCCGCAGTTCATGGTGGACACGCAAACCGTCGAACTCGACCCCGCCGCCAGGCTGGCGCCCACGGAAGCGGTGACCCTGGTGCTGCACAAGCCGGCCGGTTACGACGCCGGCGATGGCCCGAACCCGGCCAGCGCCCTGGTCACGCCCGACACGCGGGCGCCGGACGATGCCTCCGGCGTGCGCCCGCTGCAGCGCCACCTGCAGCGGCTGGGCGCGCCGCTGCCGCTGCCTACCGGTGCCAGCGGCCTGCTGATCTTCACCCAGGACTGGCGCGTCACGCGCAAGCTCACCGAGGACCTTGAGCGGATCGAGCAGGAGTTCGTGGTCGACGTCAGCGGCACGCCGATCGCCAACGGGCTGGCCCTGCTCAACCACGGGCTGCGCTTCAACAACTATGCGATGCCGCCGATCAAGGTGAGCTGGCAGAGCGAACAGCGGCTGCGCTTCGCGTTCAAGCGGCTGCAGCCGACGCAGATCGAGCCGATGTGCCACGCGGTCGGCCTCACCGTGCTGGCGATGAAGCGCCTGCGCGTGGGTCGGATCTCGCTGGCGAAGCTGCCGCCGGGGCAGTGGCGCTATCTGGCGCCGGCCGAACGCATCTGAAGTGCGGCAAATTCTCCGCCACAGGCGCCCCATCGGCGCCGGAACGGCTTAGACTCCCCTGCGCGTCACGCATCACCTGTCCACACCGCGGAGAGCGACATGAGCAAGGGCATGGATTCAAAGAAAAGCGACAAGAAAAAGCCGGCCAAGACGATGAAGGAAAAGAAGGCCGCCAAGCAGGAAAAAAAGAAGGGCAAGTAGCTGCGCCTGACAGCTGCCGGGCACGGCCTGCGCCGTGTCCGGCAGGTTCGGCTGCTGACCACACCCGCGCCTGGCCGCCTCAGTACTGACCCATGTAATCGCGCTTGCCGATCTCCAGGCCGTTGTGGCGCAACAGCGCGTACGCGGTGGTCACGTGGAAGAAAAACTGCGGCAGGCCATAGCTCAACAGATAGCTCTGACCGTCGAAGCGGCGCTCCTTCGCCGTACCCGGCCGCGTCACGATCTCGCGCTGCGCGGCGTCGCCGAACTGCGTCGGGCTGAAGCCGTCGATGAAGGCGACGCTGCGGGCAATCAGCTCGCGCAACTCGGCGAAGCTCTGCTCGCCATCGTCGTACTTCGGCACCTGTGCCCCCGCCAGCCGCGCCGACACGCCGCGCGCGAAATCGCAGGCAATCTGCACCTGTTTTCCCAGCGGAAACATGTCCGGAAACAGCCGCGCCTGGATCAGCGCCGCCGGCTCGATCTGCTTCTCCGCCGCATGCGCCTCGGCCTTGGCCAGGATCGCGGCGAGGCCACCAAGCATCTGCCTGAAGACGGGAACGGAGCTGGCGTACATGGCATCGGTCATGGGTTTTCCTGGGATGGATCGGTGGGAGATGGATGCCGCTTTTTCATGCAGGTTGCCGAGACGGTGGCCTCTGCCGCCGCGGCCCGGCGTCGGGAAAACGATATCGCAAGCATTCATCGCCCACCGGCCAGCAGGTGCGAAGCATGACCCACGGCCGCGGCAGCACCGATCCTCCGCGGCGGGATCGTGCCAGGTCCACTCACGACGCCTTTCTGGCGTAGCTGCGAGGCAAGATGACCCGGAACGTGGAGCCTTTGCCAGGGCTGGTCTGCAGTTCGATGCTGGCATCCAGCAATTCACACAGGCGCTTCACAATGGTGAGACCGACGCCCTCGCCCGGCATCTGCTCGGGAGGCAGGGTTCTGGACTGGGCCGGCACGGTAGGGGCATGGGCGGACTGGTGGGCGGCGGGGGCGTCATCCAGCTCGCGTGCGACCTGCGTCGCCTCGTGCAGCTGGTGCGCCAGCGGGGTATCGGAGCCGGCATTGAGTCCGGGGCCGGTGTCCTGCACGCAGAACATCCAGCTCGCGGCATGCTGGCCTTTTGCCGCCCCCCAGATCACCGCCACGCCGCCGCGCGGCGTGTACTTGATCGCGTTGAGCAGCAGGTTCTGCAGAATGCGCTGGATCTTCGCCCGGTCGCCCTCCACGACCAGCGAATCGGGCCCTTGCATTTCCAGTCGCAGGCCGCGCTCACGGGCGAGCGGCAGCGACGCGGCACAAAACTCCGCCAGCAGGCTGGCGGCATCGAACGTGGTGACGACGCGCTGCTCGTGCCCCGCTTCCAGCCGCGCCAGGCTCATCAGGTCGTTGAGCATTTCATGCAGCGACGACACGCCTTTTTGCAACCGGTCGAAAAATTGCAGGCGCACCGGCTCGGGTACGTCGTCGATCTCCAGCACGGATGCCGCGCCCTTGACCACGGTCACGCTGCCTTTCAGATCATGGGCCGCCTCGCGCCACGCCTCCGCCCGCGCCCGCTCCAGTTCGTTCAGGGTGGCCAGCGCCTGCTCCAGGTCGCGGACGTTGCCGGCCGCCTCGGTCTGGTGCAAGCGCCAGTACTGTTCGGTGCTTTCGGCAATGCCGTCCCAGCACAGCCGCGCCAGCGCGCGCCGCGCGGTCGGCATGACGCTGCTCTCGAGCTCGGGATGATTCATCGCATAGCTTTCGAGTTCCTCCATCAGGCAGATCTGCAGGTAGCCCCACTCGCTGGCGAGCTCATGCAGCTGATAGCCTTGCTGCCAGCGCTGCAGGCCGTGTTCGGTGACCTGCTCCTTTTCGCGCCGCAGGGATTGCTTGCTGACTTCACCGGCAGCGCGCAGGGTGCGGACAAACGCAACGATGACGCCCGGAATGTGATCGTTGAACTGCTGGCGCGTCAGCGAGGAAGCGATGGCCAAATCGCCGACATTCGCCGCCGCCAGACGCCAGTGCTGCAGAATGGCATCACGCTGCTCGCCCATGTGATCGGCCAGCGCGCTGAATTGCGCGCGCACGTTTTCCGTCGTGTCCATCATGTCTTGCCTCGACAAATCAAGGTGAAGTGTGCCACCAATCCAGCCGTCGGTGCTTTGGCCCGGTGACACCGGCTGGCCGCACGGACGTCGCGCGCCGCCTACATCCGCACGGCACCCCTTCGCTTCCACTCCGGATGGATCTGGCCACGCGTTCCAGCGAAATGCTGTGGGCATCCGGTGACCTGATTCGCCCTGATCCTCAGCCCGCCGTCGCGTGATTTGCGACGCCTGCGGGTGACGATGACGTCCTCTCCACCGAGGACACCGTCATGTCCATCAACCTCATCCAGTTCCAGCAAGGT
>JAJYSM010000055.1 GCA_021793575.1 Pseudomonadota bacterium | reverse complement strand
GCCCCACGCCTGGCTCACCGACGTCCTCACCCGCCTGCCCACCACCAAGGACCGCGACATCGAGGGCCTGTTGCCGCTCGCATAGCTCTGGACTGCCTTCAAGATGAGGCGGGCAGACGCTTACGATTGTCGCCCACTGCCGGCAACATCTCGCGGGCTTCAAGGTGCCGCGCACCGTCGTGTTCGGCGAAATCCCCAAGACATCGACCGGCAAGATCCTGAAGTTCGAGTTGCGCAAGCAGGCCGAAGCGGCTCATGCCGGCGGCACGCCAGACGGGGAGCCCGCCGGCAAAGTCGGGCGCTGATTGCCGGCGCGGGTTTGCTGCGGCTACATCGAGATCGACCCTTCGCGGAAACCGCTGGGAGCGAGCCAGACATTGATCAACACCGGGCGCCCGCACCGGGCCAGCGTCTGGGCTCGCGCCAAGGCGCCAGGCATCTCGCTCATGTGGCGTACCTGGATACCCTCGGCACCGAGTGCGATCGCGACGCGGTCATAGTCTGTGCGGGCCAGCGCCGTGCCCACTGCATCGCCCAGCAGCTTGACCTGCTCGCGCGCGATCTGGCTCCAGCCGGCATCATTGCCAACCACCGCGATCACCGGGATGCCGTGACGCACGAAACTGTCGAACTCGATCAGGCTGAAGCCGCACGCGCCATCGCCCCAGATCAGCCAGATCTCGGCACCGGGACGGTTGGCGCTTGCGCCAAGGGCGAAACCGGCACCTACGCCCAGCGTGCCGAACACGCCCGGATCGAGCCAACGCAACGGCCCGCGCGGGCGCAGGGTATACGCGGCAGTCGCCACAAAGTCGCCGCCGTCAGCCACGAAGATCGCCTCGTCGCTGGCGATACGGTCGATCTCGCGCAATAGCGCCAGCGGGTTCACGTACTCACCCGGACTTTCGGCGTCACGCGCGATCTCCCGCTCACGCCCGGCGTCACGCCCGCGCAGTTGCGCCTGCCACTCGCCGCGGTCGGCATTCCGCGCCAACCGGGCGGCGAGAGCCTCGAGAAACAGACCGGCATCGCCGAGTGCGGTGATGGCCGGCTTGCGGTTGAGGCGTGCTTCGTGCCGGCTGCGATTGGCGACAATCAGGCTGGCACTGCGCCGCACGTGGCGCCCATAATCGAGCCGGAAATCGCACGGCACCCCGGCCAGCACCACACAATCGGCATCGCGCAGCGCCTGCCGACGGTGATGAAAAAGCTGCCGCGGGTGCGCCCGCCCGAGCAGTCCGCGTGCCATGCCGGAAAGATAGAACGGCAGCTGCGAGGCGGAAATGGCGGCGGCGACCCGATCCACATTCGCGGCGTCAATCACCGCCTGGCTGCCCACCAGCAGCAAGGGTCGCTCGGCCCGTGCCAGCGCCGCGACCGCGTGTTCGATGGCGGATCGGGCGGGTTGCCGCTGGCCCGCCTCGCGCACGGGAGCGGCGGTGCCTGGATGCCTGTCCGCGAACATGCGCGCGACATGCCATTGCAGATACCCGCGCTGCAGGCGGTCCGCCCATGACTTGCCGCGCGCGCCGGCCTCGGTGTACCAGCCGCGGATGACCGTCTCGTCGTACAGCAGATCCACCGGACACTCGATGAAGACCGGACCGGGCACGCCCTCGCGGGCCACGGCGAAAGCCTCCGCGATCGCCGGCCCCAGATCCGCCACCCGGCGCACCCGGCGCAGCCACTTGACCTGCCCGGACACCAGCTGCGCCTGGTCGATGTCCTGCAACGCCCCGCGCTTCTGCAGCACCGTGGGCGCGGCGCCGCCGATCAGTACCAGCGGGGATTGCGCGAGCTGCGCGTTCTTCAGCGCCGTAAGCGTGTTGCTGACGCCAGGGCCGGCGGTGACGACGGCCACTCCCGGCAACCCGGTCAGACGCGCGGCCGCATCGGCGGCAAACACCGCCGTCGCCTCGTGGCGGACATCCAGCACCCGGATACCGCGCGCCCTGGCCGCCACCAGGATTGGCGAGATGTGGCCACCACACAGGGTGTAAAGGCTGCGCACGCCCTGTGCCAGCAGCGCCTCGGCAATCCGCTCGCCGCCGGACAGGGCGACGGACATGGGGGTAGGCTGGTTCATCTGGATGCTTGCTCCCGGTCGATGTGTTCCTGCCGCAAGGCGCGGTAATCGATCTTGCCCACCAGGGTTTTCGGCAACCCGGTACGAAACAGGATTTCGCGCGGACAGGACCATTTGATCAGGTGCCCGCGGCAATGGTCGATGAGGGCACTGGCGGTGGCGTCACCCGCGACAGCCGATGCCTGCAGCACGACGAAAGCGATGACGCGCTCCACCTGGGTGGCATCCGGCACCCCCACCACACAGGCTTCGGCGACCGCGGGGTGCCGCTCGAGTACCGCCTCCACCTGCGCCGGATAGACGTTGAAGCCGGAGGACTTGATCATCCGCTTCAACCGCACGCTGAAATAGAAGAAGCCGTCGGCATCCTGGCGTCCAAGGTCACCCGTATGCAGCCATACCCGTCCATCGGCATGACGGCGCAGGGCCTCGCCCGTGGCCTCGGGCTGGTCGAGGTAACCCTGCATCAGCGCCGGACCGCTGATGCAGATCTCGCCTTCCTCGCCGATCGCCACCTCGTCTGCACTGCCGGGGCGGCAGATGCGCGCCAGCATGTCCGGAAATGGCACGCCGATGGAGCCCTCGCGATAACCGTCCAGCGGCATCGCCATGATCGCCGTCACCGCCTCGGTCAGACCGTAGCCTTCCAGCAGGCGGACGTCACCGCCGCCACCAGCCACCATCGCCTCGAAGCGCTCCTTTACCGGCCGCGGCAGCGTATCGGCGCCGGAGAAGGCCGCGCGCAGAAAGGACCAGTCGACATGGGCGAGCCGGCGATCACTGGCCAGCGCGGCATACAGCGTCGGCACGCCGACCAGCAAGCTGGGTCGCTTGCGCCGCAGCAACCTGGCCACGCTGGCGGCATCGAAGCTCGGCACGAGTATCGACCGGCCACCGGCCATCAAAATGGCGTTCACGCATACGCCGAGTCCGAAACCATGGAAGATCGGCAGAATCGCAAGAATCGCATCGGCCGCGCCGAATCGAGCCCAGGCGGCGGCCTGCATGCCTTGCGCAATGAAATTGCGATGGGACAGCACGATGCCCTTGGGCCGCCCTGTGGTTCCGCCGGAAAACAGAATCGCGGCCGGATCATGCGTGCTGCATTCGGCTTCCGCTGCCGACGGATGATCCACGGCCAGCAGTTCGCGCCAGCCGTGGACACGCGGGTCGGCCGGCACAGGCGGAATATGCCGGCCCTTGCGCAGCCAGAAAGCCACTCGCTTGGGCGGCGACAGATAGTCACCCACGCGCGCCAGCAGCAGATGTCGTAACGGCCGCCGGGGGCGCGCCGCAACCAGGCGGCCGTAGCAGGCGTCCAGGGTCAGCGCGATCTCGGCACCGCTGGCATCGAGATAGTGTTCGATTTCAGGCGTGGTGGACAAGGGATGGATCATCGCCGGTACCGCGCCCAGCTTGTTGGCGGCATAGAAGGCGATCACGCCCTGCGGCATGGTGGGCATGGCGATCAGCAGCCGGTCTCCGCGCCCCAGGCCCAGGGCGTGCAGCGCGTCGGCACAGCGGTCGATCGAAGCCAGCAACGCACGGTAGTTCGCGGTGGTGTCAAAGAAGTCCCAGGCGAGCGCCGCGGGGCTTCGCCGAGCGGTGGCGGCGATCATCTGATACAGGGTGTGCTCGGGATAGTCGAGGCGCGCCGGCACCTTGCCGTAGAAACGCAACCACGGCGCCGGGTCGTTCACGCCATGCACCACGGCGAACGCGGCGCGCGTGGCAACCCTATCCCTGCCTGCTTGTTCATCCGCCCGTCTCCCCTGGGAAACCACGCGCCAGCATCGGCTAGCCAAGGCCTTGCATCGACTGCCGCCCGTACAGCATCGCGCAGACCCGGGTGGCGGGACTTGATCCCGGTCAAGGCACCGCGACGGGCGCCAACTGCCCCGACACACGCCGCGGCACCCACATGGCGGACGCGCCAGGCCGCGGGCAGCAAAGCGCATTTTTTGGCAGCCCCGCCCCCGCCCCGTACAATCCCCGTTTCCCACGACTATCAGGCGCGCGCCTTGCGCGCGTCACCGAGCGCCATACCGATGGAAAAGAGTTTCGAACCCGCCCAGATCGAGTCGACGTGGTATGCGCGCTGGGAGTCCAGCGGCGCGTTCAAGCCGTCCGGCCATGACGAAACGAGCAAGGGCGAGCCGTACTGCATTCTGCTGCCGCCGCCGAACGTCACCGGCACGCTGCACATGGGGCACGCGTTCCAGCAGACGGTGATGGACATGCTGGTGCGCTACCAGCGCATGCGCGGCATGAATACGCTGTGGCAGGTCGGCACCGACCACGCCGGCATCGCCACGCAGAAGATCGTGGAGAACCAGCTGGCCACCGAGAACAAGACGCGCCACGACCTCGGCCGCGACGCCTTCATCGAGCGCGTGTGGCAGTGGAAGGAGGAATCCGGCTCCACCATCACCCACCAGATGCGCCGCATCGGCGCCGCCGCCGACTGGTCGCGCGAGCGCTTCACCATGGATGAGGGGCTGTCGGCCTCGGTGCGCAAGGTGTTCATCGACTGGTACCGCGCGGGGCTGATCTATCGCGGCAACCGGCTGGTGAACTGGGACCCGGCGCTGGGCACCGCCGTCTCCGATCTGGAAGTGGGCAACGTCGAGCGCGACGGCTTCCTGTGGTCGATCCGCTACCCGGTGGTCGGCGGCGACGAGAGCCTGGTGGTGGCCACCACACGGCCGGAAACCATGCTCGGCGACGTGGCGGTGGCGGTGCATCCGCAGGACGAGCGCTACGCGCACCTGGTCGGCAGGATGCTGAAGCTGCCGCTGACGGATCGCGAGATCCCGGTGATCGCTGACGACTACGTGGACCGCGAGTTCGGCACCGGCTGCGTGAAGATCACCCCGGCGCACGACTTCAACGACTACACCATCGGGCAGCGGCACAAGCTGGCGCCGATCACCATCTTCACGCTGGACGCCAAGGTCAACCAAAACGGCGCACCCGCTTATCGCGGGCTGGACCGCTACGACGCACGCAAACGGATGCTGGCCGACCTCGAAGCCGCCGGCCTGCTGGTCGAGGCCAAGCCGCACAAGTTGCAGGTGCCGGTCAGCCAGCGCTCGGACGCGGTGATCGAGCCGATGCTGACCGACCAGTGGTTCGTCGATCTCACCTCGGACGTCCAGACGGATGGACGTCCGGGCGGGCGCAAGGCGATCACCGAGCCGGCGCTGGACGCGGTGCGCTCGGGCGAGATCAAGTTCGTGCCGGAGAACTGGACGACCACCTATACGCAGTGGCTGGACAACATCCAGGACTGGTGCATCAGCCGCCAGCTGTGGTGGGGCCACCGCATCCCGGCGTGGTACGACGCGGCCGGCAACATCTTCGTGGGCGAGGACGAGGCCGATGCGCGCGCTCACGCGGTGACGCCGCCGGTCGGCGCGCTGCGCCAGGACGAGGACGTGCTCGACACCTGGTTCTCCTCCGCGCTGTGGCCGTTCTCCACGCTGGGCTGGCCGGCCGACGGCCCGGTGAAGAACGAGCGCGGCGAGGTGGTGGCGAACTGGGAGAACGACAGGATCTTTCTGCCCAGCGCGGTGCTGGTGACCGGCTTCGACATCATCTTCTTCTGGGTCGCCCGCATGGTGATGGCGACCAGGTATTTCACCGGCCAGGTGCCGTTCCGCGAGGTGTACATCAACGCCATTGTGCGCGACGCGGAAGGCCAGAAGATGTCCAAGTCCAAGGGCAACACGCTGGACCCGCTGGACCTGATCGACGGCATTGCACTGGAACCGCTGGTGGCCAAGTCGACCAGGAGCCTGCTGCTGCCGCAGGAGCGCGCCAAGGTCGAGAAGCGCGTGCGCAAGGATTACCCCAACGGCATCACCGCGATCGGCACCGACGCGCTGCGCTTCACCTTCGCCGCGCTGGCCAGCTACAGCCGCACCATCAACTTCGACATCAAGCGCGCCGAGGGCTACAAGGCGTTCTGCAACAAGCTGTGGAATGCGGCGCGGTTCGTGTTGATGAACCTCGGTGATGCACCTGTGGGAGTGACTTCAGTCGCGATGCACTCATCCGCAGCGCGCCAGAGCATCGCGGCTGAGGCCGCTCCCACCAGAATCGCTCCCACGGCGCCGGTCACCGAGGCCGAGCGGTGGATCCTCACGCGCCTGAAGCAGACGCTCGCGGAAGTCGAGCAGCACTTCGCCAGCTATCGCTTCGATCACCTGGCGCAGACGCTGTACGAGTTCGTGTGGAACGAGTTCTGCGACTGGTTCCTGGAACTGGCCAAACCCGCGCTCATCGGCGACGACGCAGCCGCGGCCGCATCGACCCGGCACACCTTGCTGGTGGTGCTCGAAAGCGTGCTGCGCGCGCTGCACCCGATCATCCCGTTCATCACCGAGGAGATCTGGCAAGAGTTGCCTGTGCGCCCCTCCCTGAGCGCAAAGAACACACCGGCATCCATGCCGGACTCTTCACAAAAGCTGCTAGTCCTTTGCGCTTATCCGCAAGCAGGCGATTTCTCCGCCGATGAGGCGGCCACGGCCGAGATCGAGTGGTTCAAGAACGTGCTCAGCGGCGTCCGCCGGATCCGCTCGGAGATGAATATCTCGCCCGCCAGAACCATCCCGCTGCTGCTTGCCGATGGCGATGCCGGCGATCGCACCCGCGTGGCGAAGTTCGCCGCGCAGATCAGCTTCCTCGCCCGCACCGAGGTACCCCAGTGGGTCGGCAGCGGCGGCGCCGAGCCGGCCGCCGCGGCTGCCGTGGTCGGCGGCCTGCGCGTGCTGATTCCGCTCGCGGGCCTGATCGACCTCGGCGCCGAGAAGGCGCGGCTGGCCAAGGAAATATCGCGCATCGAAGTCGAAATCAAAAAGTGCGAAGGCAAACTCGGCAACGCCAGCTTCGTCGCCAACGCCCCGGCCGAGGTGGTGGCACAGGAGCGCCAGCGCATCAGCGACTGGAACCAGCAGATCAATACCTTGCGCGAGCAGGCGCAGAAGCTGGGGTGAGGGGGTTTGGTTATGTTTGAGCTTGAGTGAAGGCGAAAGCGGAAGGCATGTATCGTTTTTCTGCGAGGCGCGTAGCGCCTCGCAGGCGCTACAAAGGCAGCAAATCCAGCGCCATCACGATGGCGTCCTCGCGCCCGTCGCGCGCCGGGTAGTAGCGCGGCCGCCGGCCGATCTCGGCGAAGCCCACCGACTCGTACAGCGTCTTCGCCAGCGGGTTGGACGGTCGCACTTCGAGGAACACCCGCTCGGCGCCGTTCCAGCGCGCGATGTCGAGCAGGCGGCGCAGCAGGTGCCGGCCCAGGCCCTGGCTGCGCCACACCGCGGCGATACAGAGGTTCAGCACGTGTGCCTCGCCGGCGCCCATCGAGAGAATGCCGTAACCGGCGATCACGCCATCCACACTCAGCACCCAGCACGAATGCCCGGCACGCAGGCAGTCGTTGAAGACGCCGAGCGACCACGGAAAGTCGTAGGCAGCGACCTCGATCGCGCTGATCGTGTCCAGATCCTCGCTGCGCAGGGCGCGCACCTGGGTGCCGGCGGGGCGGACGACGGTAGCCATCGTACTCAGCCGACCGGCACGACCAGCGCACGGCGCAGGCTGCGCAGGGCGCTCCACAGCCGCCGCTTGGCGTCGGCGCGGGTCAGCACCAGTGCCGGCTCGTCGGCCAGCACGATCTGCGCCTGCTGCATCACCGCGGCCGACAGGCAGCGCCCCAGCGCATGCGCCTGGGCTTCGCCGAACACCAGGTAGGCGCGCGCCTCGGGCACCGGCGTCGCCAGCTGGGCGCCGCTCACGCTGACGCGCGCGGCGCGCGCCAGCAGCGCGCCGCCAGCGGTCAGTGCGCGTCCGAGCAGATCGAGCTCGCGCGTGCTGCAGCCTGCCGGCAGCACCACCACGCAGGCGACGCCGGCGGCGGCATCCGCTTGAGGCATGCCGACCGCGGAGCCGCCGGGCATGGCGCGACGCACCCACGGCGTCAGCCCCAGGGCGCGCAGCACGCGACTGCGATGGCTGGGGCCAGCCGGCTGGCGCAGCGGCAGGCTCATGCGGCGCGGCGCCGCGAACGACGTCGATGCGTGGCAAGTCCCCACAGCGTCCACACCGGCCCGGACAGCAGGTACACGGTAAACCCCACCAGCAGCACGCGCGCGGCATCCATGATCAGCAGCGCCAGCAGCAGCACGGCGACGACGACCCAGCGGAACGGTACGCGCTGGTGGTTGCCCAGCGGCAGCGACTTGAAGCTGAAGTAGCGGAACCGGCTGACCATCAGCAGGCCGACCAGCACCGCGATGATCGCCGTGACCATGCTGAATTCGCTGCCGGGCAACCCGGCCTTGTCCACGCTCCACACGAACGACATGCACACCGCCGCCGCCGCCGGGCTGGCCAGCCCCTGGAAATAGCGCTTGTCGGCCACCCCCACCTGGGTATTGAAACGCGCCAGCCGCAGCGCGGCGCAGGCGGCGTAGATGAAGGCCGCGGCCAGCCCCAGCTTGCCGAACGGTGGGCCGAAATCCTTCAGTGCGGACAGCGACCATGTATACATCACCAGTGCCGGCGCCAGCCCGAAGCTGAGCAGATCCGAGAGCGAGTCGTACTGCACACCGAACTCGGTCTGGGTGCCGGTGAGCCTGGCCACGCGGCCGTCCATGCCGTCCAGCAGCGCGGCGATGAAGACCGCCACCGCCGCATCGGTATAGCGCCCGCCGATGCTGGCGATGATCGCGTAGAAACCCGCGAACATCGCGCCGGTGGTCACCAGATTCGGCAGCAGATAAATGCCCCGGTGTCGGGGAGGGCGCGCTGGCAGGGGTTCGCTCATCTATCCAGACCGTGACACGATGCGCGAAGTGTAAACCATCGGCCGCTTGAGTCCGGACCGCTAGCCGTGATACCAAGACAGTGTGCCGCTTTGCCCCTGATGGAGAACCCCATGCATCGTTCGCTGATCGCCCTGGCGCTGCTGCTGCTGGCCCCGCTCGCCAGCGCCCAGATCTACACGTGGACGGACGCCGGCGGCACCGTGCATTACGCGCAGGCGCCGCCGCCCGAAGGCACCAAGTACAAGGAAGTGAAAACCAGCGGCAGCCTGCAACCGCAGGCAGCACCAGCTCCCGTGGTCGCCGCCGACAGCAGCGGCAGCAGCAGCAGCAGCAGCAGCAGCAGCGAGGGTAGCGCCGAGCCTCCCAAGCCGGTCACCGACACGCCGGAAAACCGCAGCAAGCTATGCACATCGCTGAAATCCAACCTCGCAGCGCTCAACGGCAGCGCGCCAGTGGTGATGCAGATGAATGGCAAGACCACTGCGCTGGACGACAGCCAGCGCAAGCAGCAGGCCACCACGGCGCAGTCGCAGTACCAGCAGTACTGCCAGAGCCAGTAGCCGCAGCGAAGCGCGCCGGCCGGGTTGGCGCCCGCCGGCGCGGCGCATGCCCGGCGGGCGCGGCAGGCCGTTACACTTGGCGTCTTTGATCACGCCGGAAACCCCCGCATGCGCCTCAGCCAATTTCACCTGGCCACCGTCAAGGAAGTCCCCGCCGACGCCGAAATCGCCAGCCACCAGCTGATGCTGCGCGCCGGCATGATCCGCCGGCTGGCCTCGGGCCTGTACACCTGGTCGCCGCTGGGCCTGCGCGTGCTGCGCAAGGTGGAGACCATCGTGCGCGAGGAAATGAACCGCGCCGGCGCCATCGAAATGCTGATGCCCTCGATCCAGCCGAAGGAGCTGTGGGAGGAAACCGGGCGCTGGCAGAAGTTCGGCGGCCAGCTGCTGAAGATCAGGGACCGCAAGCAGCAGGAGTTCTGCTACGGCCCCACGCATGAGGAAGTGGTCACCGACTTCGCCCGCAACGAGCTGAAAAGCTACAAGCAGCTGCCGGTCAACTTCTACCAGATCCAGACCAAGTTCCGCGACGAGATCCGCCCGCGCTTCGGCGTGATGCGCGCGCGCGAATTCCTGATGAAGGACGCGTATTCCTTCCACCTCACGCAGGAGTCGCTGGCCGAGACCTATGCGGTGATGTACCAGGCGTACACGCGCATCTTCACCCGCCTCGGGCTGACCTTTCGCGCGGTGCAGGCCGACACCGGCGCGATCGGCGGCAACGCCAGCCATGAGTTCCAGGTGCTGGCCGATTCGGGCGAGGACGCCATCGTGTTCTCCGACGGCTCCGACTACGCCGCCAATATCGAGAAGGCCGAGGCGCTGGCGCCCAGCGGCGAACGCCCTGCCCCGCACGCCGCGCTGCAGCGGGTCGACACGCCGACCCAGAAGACAATCGCCGAGGTCTCCGCGCTGCTGCAGGTGGCGCCGCAGCAGTGCGTGAAAACCCTGCTGGTGCGCGGCCGCGACGGCCTGGTGGCGCTGTGCCTGCGCGGCGATCACGAAATCAACGAGGTGAAGGCCGGCAAGCTGGCCGAACTGCCGGACGAATCGGTGCTGGCCAGCGAGGAGGAGATCCTCGCCGCCAGCGGCACCCGACCCGGCTTCATCGGCCCGGTCGGGCTGCCGGAATCGATCCCGGTGATCGTCGACCGCGATGCGGCGGTGCTCGCCGACTTCGTCTGCGGCGGCAACGCCGACGGCAGCCACTACACCGGCGCCAACTGGCTGCGCGACGCGCGCATCACCCGCATCGCCGATCTGCGCAACGTGGTCGAGGGCGATCGCTCTCCCGATGGCCACGGCGTGCTGCACCTCGCGCGCGGCATCGAGGTCGGCCACGTGTTCCAGCTGGGCAGCAAATACGCCGAGGCGCTGGATGCCACCGTGATCGACGATCAGGGCAAGGCGCAGGTGATGCTGATGGGCTGCTACGGCATCGGCGTCAGCCGCATCGTGGCCGCCGCCATCGAGCAGCGCCACGACGCGGCCGGCATCCTGTGGACGGAGGCGATGGCGCCGTGGCAGATCGCGGTGTGCGTGATCAATCCGAAAAACCTGCCGACGGTGAGCGCGGCCGCCGAGGCGCTGTACCAGTCGCTCAGCGGGCGCGGCATCGAGGCCGTGCTGGACGACCGCGGCCTGCGCCCCGGCGGCATGTTTGCCGACATGGAGCTGATCGGCATACCGCACCGCGTGGTGGTCAGCGAGCGCGGTCTGGCATCCGGCACGCTGGAATACCGCGCCCGCGACCAGGCCGAAAGCCGTGCCCTCAGCGAAGCCGAACTGATCGCGCTGCTGGGCTGAGCGTGCGCAGGCGCCGCTGCAGACGGCCGCCGCGTGCGGCCGTCTGCATGCCGGCAGACCGCCACAGCCCGCTTGCCGGCGGCAGCTGACTGAACCGAACCGCGCGGCGTATCCGCATAATGCCTGCATCGACCACGCCGCGATGGCGCAGCGGTTATGCAGGGTGCCCTTGCAGCTGCCGCGCGATACTGCCCGCGCGCTTATTGGCCACCGCGGATGATGGTATTAATCCCGCGTTATTTGAAACCACCGTCGTGCGTCATGATTCCCGCCCTTTACAACGATTCGGCATATCAGCGAGAATTCCGCCACCACACGTTTCATTGCGTCTGGCCGCGACAATAAATAATAGCCGGACAGGTCGATTAACGCGTCACCCCCTGGAGTCCAACATGGCCGTCGATATCAAAAATCTCAATCACAACCAGCTCAATGATCTGATCAGCAAGGCGCAGGTGCGCCAGACCGAATTGCGCAAGGAGAAAGTGGTCAAACTGCGCGAGAAAGTGCATGCCCTGATCAAGGCCGAGGGCTATGCCTTCGAGGACATCTTCGGTGCGGCTCGCGGCAAGGCCAAGCGCACCAGCGCCCCGGTGGCACCGAAATACCGCAACCCGGCCAACCCGGCACAGACCTGGTCCGGCCGCGGCAAGCGCCCGCACTGGTTCAACGATGCACTGAAGGCCGGCAAGAAGGAAAAGGATCTGGCGATCTGATCGACGCGATCTGATCGACGCGATCTGATCGACGCGATCTGATCGGCGATTATCGCGCTGCACGAAGACGCCGGCTCACGCCGGCGTTTTTTTTGCGCGTGCGCTGCAACCATCCGACACGCCAAGCCTTCCGATTACAGCGAGCGGCGTGGGGAAATCAGCAGGTCGCCAAACAGCAGTCCGGCCACCAGCGACACCAGCAGGGTCAGCAGCAGAATGCCACTGTCCATACCCAGCGTCGTATCGCGTTCAACCAGAAAAGACATGCTGCGAAAGCCCACGCTGCCGGGCACCAGCAGGATAATCCCCGGCTCGCGAATCACGGCGCCCGGCCGCTTGGCCACGCGCGCATAGACATTGGCCAGTGCGCTCAGCACAAAACCACCCAGAAACACGCCGAACGGCGCGCCCGGCAGCGTGCCGGAAATCTGGCCACCCCAGCGCGTGGCCAGATAGCCGACGATCACCGCGCCCATCACGATCAGCCAGTCCCTGCGCGCGGCCCGGAACAGGATCGCGAAACCGAACGCGCCGACCAGCAGCGCGGGTATCTCGGTCCAGCCCGGCAGCGGCGGCAGCGCATAGTCGCGCGCGTGGATGCCTACTGCGGCGCACAGAGTGGTAGCCGCCACCGTGCCGAAGCTGAGTTTCAGCAGGGTCGAAATGGCGCCGCCGATGCGCGCCACGCCGGCGACCAGATGCTGGCTGGAGATTTCGCGCACCGCGGTGGTCAGCGACATGCCCGGCATCAGCACGATCAGGCTGGCCAGCACCACCGACTTGATCGCCAACGGCACCAGGAACGCGCTGACCACGATCGCCACCGCGGTGGCCACCATCGCGCAGATCGCATCGCTGGCGGCAGCCAGCCGCGGCCGACTGCCGGCCAGCACGGTGATGCTGCCGATGATCAGCCCGATCAGCGCCGCCGTGAGCAGGTCAGGCCACGCGCTGTGCAGGAACAGCGCCACCACGCAGGCGGCGGACAGGCCATAGGTGGCGATCACCGCCGCCTGCGCGCCGCGCCCGTCCGGACGGCCCAGCGCGCGCAGGCGGCGGAAGCCGTCGCGCAGATCCAGCTCGCCGGCAATCACGCGGTCGGCGATCGCGTCGGCCTCGCACAGGCGCGCCAGGTTCACGTCGCCCGGGGCCAGCCGCATCACCTGGGTGGTCTGCGCCACGCCGTCCTCGCCCTGCGCCAGATCGGCGAAGGAGATGATGATGGCGGTCGGGCTCGACCACACGTCGGCGGCCAGCCCCATCCGCTGCGCCGCGCGGGCGATCGCCAGCTCCAGTCTTGGCGCCGAGGTGCCGTACTGATGCAGCCGCCGCGCCAGTTCGAGCAGAAACGCGATACGCGTGTTCAGCGCCGTGGTGGCAAACGGCTGGCCCGGATGCAGTTCGACGGCGCTCATGCCACCGCGCGCACCTGCAGCGTGGTGCCCTCGACCGCCAGCACCTCCACGGTGGCGCCCAGCGGCAGATCCGGCCCGCTGACCAGCCACTGGCCGTCACCGACGCGGGCCTTGCCGCGGCCGTTGACGATCGGCTCGACCAGCTCGTAGCGCTGGCCGATCATCTGCTCGCCGCGCCGGTTCAGCCGCTCGCTGCCGGGGGCGCGGCGCTCCAGCCGCGGTCGCAGCAGGCGCGCGTAGAGCACGCAGGCGGCTACGGCCAGCAGCGCAAACAGCACGGCCTGGGCGAGCAGGCCGAGCGTCGGCAGCAGCCACAGCAGCACGCCCATCGCCGCGGCGGCAATGCCGATCCACAGCAGAAAATAGCCGGGCAGCAGGATTTCGCCGGCGATCAGCAGCAGCGCCAGGATCCACCACAGGTAGTGCGTTGCAATCGACTCGAACATGACGGATTCCCGAGAAAGACGCAGCTGACAGGCGGATGACTCCCCTCTCCCATTCATGGGAGAGGGGCTGGGGGAGAGGGCGGCTGGGCCGGGGAAGATGGCTTTTCGACGGCCTGCCGAATTCGTTCCAGAACCATATCCATACGGTTCAATACATCGTGATTCCAGAAGCGCAGCACGGTCAGCCCCTGCGATGCCAACCACTGGTCACGCCGCTGATCATAAGCAACATGATCGCCGTGTTGTCCACCATCCACTTCAATGATCATTCCACGCTCAAGGCAGACAAAATCCACGATATACGGCCCGATGGGCTTCTGCCGCTTGAACTTCAATCCCATGAAACGATGCGCGCGCAGTTGGTACCACAGGGACTGCTCGGCTGGCGTCTGCCCTGCACGCATGGCCTTGGCGTGGATAAGACTGTGCATGCCATCTCCCTGGTTCCCTGCCCTCTCCCCCCTCCCCTCTCCCGCAAGCGGGAGAGGGGAGAAAAGATCAGCGCAGCGGCGGCTGCAGCGCCGCCGACTTCTGCTGCTGGCTCAGCGACTCCTTCGCCAGCTCGGCGATGCCGGCCAGCGAGCCGAGGATGCCGGTGGCCTCGATCGGCAGCAGCAGCATCTTCTGGTTGGGCGACTTGGCCATCTCCTTCAGCGCCTCGACGTAGTTGTTGGCGACGAAGTAGTTCAGCGCGTTGACGTTGCCGTTGGCGATCGCCTCGGACACCATCGTGGTGGCCTTGGCCTCGGCGGCGGCGGAACGCTCGCGCGCCTCGGCGGCGCGGAACGCGGCCTCCTTCTCGCCCTCGGCGGCCAGGATCACCGACTGCTTCTCGCCCTCGGCCTTGAGGATTGCCGCCTGGCGGAAACCCTCGGCGTCGAGGATGTTGGCGCGCTTCTCGCGCTCGGCCTTCATCTGCCGCGCCATCGCGTCGATCAGGTCGCGCGGCGGCGCGATGTCCTTGATCTCGATGCGGTTGACCTTGACCCCCCACGGATGGGTCGCCTCGTCCACCACGCGCAGCAGCTTGGCGTTGATCGCGTCGCGCTGACTCAGGCTTTCGTCCAGGTCGAGCGAGCCGAGCACGGTGCGGATATTGGTCATCACCAGCGCCAGCGAGGCCTGCTCCAGGTTGGATACCTCGTAGGCCGCCTTGGACGCATCCAGCACCTGGTAGAACACCACGCCGTCGACGCGCACCACCGCATTGTCCTTGGTGATCACGTCCTGGCTGGGCACGTCGAGCACCTGCTCCATCATGTTGATCTTGCGTCCGACGGTCTGATACACCGGGATCAGCAGGTGCAGCCCGGGGCTGAGCGTGCGGGTGTATTTGCCGAATGTCTCCACCGTCCACTCGAAGCCCTGCGGCACGATGCGCACCAGCTTGGCCACGCCGATCACCACGAAGATCACGATGACCAATGCAAGCAACTGTCCGATTCCCATGAAAGCTTCCCCCTGCCTGATGAAGCGCCGAGTATAGGCGAGCCGGCGCTATGCCAAGGTTACCGGGGCGCGCCCTGCGGCAGCAGCAGGCTGACCCGCAGGCCGCCGCCTTCGCGGTTGGCCAGCAGCACGCGGCCGCCGTGCGCCTCGGTGATCTCGCGCGCCAGCGCCAGCCCCAGCCCGGTGCCGGCGCGCTTGGTCGAATAGAACGGCAGCAGCGCCTGCGCCAGCACGGTGTCGCTCATGCCCGGGCCGCGGTCGGCCACCTCGATGCGCAGCTCGCGGCTGCCCTGCGTGATCGACAGCGTCACCTCGTCCTCCGCGCCGCCCGACTCGTGTGCATTCTTGATCAGGTTGATCAGCACCTGTTCGATCTGCGCCGCATCGAACACGCCAGGCCGCGCCGGTGCGGGCGCCGCCAGGCGATAGCGGCAGTGCAGCGCCAGCCCCTCCAGAAACGGCGTCCACGCGATGCTTGCCAGCTGCGGCGTGGGCAGCTTGGCGAAGCTGGCGTAGCCGGCGATGAAATCGTGCAGGTGCCGCGCCCGCTCGCCGATGGTGGCGAACACGCCGGGCAGCCGCGCGGTGTCGCCGCGGCGCGCCAGCTCGGCACCGGAATGCGACAGCGAGGAGATCGGCGCCAGCGAGTTGTTCAACTCGTGGCTGATCACGCGTATCACCCGCTTCCACGTGGCCACCTCCTGCCGCGACAGCTCGCGCGTCATGCGCCGGAACAGCTGCAGCCGGTGCGGCCGGCCCTGCAGCCGGAACGCGCGCTGCGACAGGTGGAAGGTCTCCTCGCTGCCGTCCAGCTCCACGCTGATCAAGGAGTCCTCGCCGCTTTCCACCGCGTGGCGCATCGCCTCGGGCGCCGCCGCCAGCACGGCGGCAAAGTCCAGCCCGTGCAGGCTGCGGCCTTCGTTGAACAGGTGCCGCGAGGCGATGTTGGCGTAGGCCACGCGGCCGGCCGCATCGGTCAGCACCAGCGCCACCGGCGTGTTCTGCACCACCGTGTCCAGCAGCAGCTCGCGCTGCACCAGGTGCTGGCGCTGCTCGCGCAGGGTCTGCCCGAGCGCGTTGTGCATGCGGATCAGTTCGCCCAGCTCGTCGCGCCGATCCACCGCGATTGAGAAGCTGAAATCGCCGTCGCGATAGCTGGCCACCGCACCCTCCAGCGCACGCAGCAGCCGGCTCACCGGCGCCATCACCAGCCCGGCCAGCCAGAACGCCAGCGGCAGCATCACGATCACACTGACCAGCACGCCGCCGTAGATGCCCAGCTGCATCGGCGTGCGGATGGTCAGCGTGAGGTCGGTGTGCAGCCACTGCAGCAGCTGCGGCAGCGGCCACTGGGTGATGCCGGCGTACAGCAGCGCGCCGAACAGCCCGGCCACCGCCAGCAGCACGGTCAGCCGACCCTGCAGCGAACTCAGGCGCCGCCACATGCAGCGCTCCCCGCGATGGCCGCATGACGCGTGCGATGGTTGGTGCGATCAGTCATGCCGGAACACACATGCATTGCGATGGCGCATCATGCCACTCCTGCCGGCGGCAAGCCGCAGCGCTCAGGCCGGCGCCGCCAGGCCGTAGCGCTCCATCCGCCGGTACAGCGCCTGGCGCGACAGGCCAAGCTGGTGCGCGGCGCGGCTGACCACGCCGCCGGCCTTGTGCAGGGCAGCCTCGACCGCCTCGCGGCTGGGCTCGTCCAGGCTGCGCGCGGCGGCGACCGCATGCTGCGGCAGATTGAGCAGCTCCGGTGTGATCGGGCCGCCGCCGCACAGCAGCGCGGCGCGCTCGATCGCGTTCTTCAGCTCGCGCACGTTGCCCGGCCACGGGTAGCCGAGCAGCGCCTCGCGCGCGGCATCGCCCAGCTCGGCGCGGCCGGCCAGGAAGAACTCGGCCAGCGGCAGGATGTCGTCGGCGCGCTCGGCCAGCGCGGCCAGGTTCACTTCGATCACGTTGAGCCGGTAGTACAGATCCTCGCGGAAGCTGCCGGCGCGGATCATCGCCTTCAGGTCGGCGTTGGTGGCGCTGAGCACGCGCACCTTGACCTGGCGCGTGCGGCCGGAGCCGAGCCGCTCGAACTGGCCGGTTTCCAGCACGCGCAGCAGCTTCATCTGGCCGGGCAGCGGCAGGTTGCCGACCTCGTCGAGGAACAGCGTGCCGCCGTCGGCCAGCTCGAAGCGGCCCTCGCGCGCCTTGTTGGCGCCGGTATAGGCACCGGCGTCGGCGCCGAACAATTCCGCTTCGATCAGCTCGCCCGGCAGCGCGCCGCAGTTCACCGCCACGAACGCACCGCGCTTCACCGCCGAGTTGGCGTGCACGATCGCGGCGATGCGCTCCTTGCCGCTGCCGTTGGGGCCGGTGATCAGCACCGGCACGTCCGAGCGGGCGATCTGGCAGGCCAGCTCCAGCGTGCGCGCCATGCCCTCGGAGGCGAACACCAAGCCGTCCAGATCGTATTTCTGCTGCAGCACTTCGCGGCGCTGGCGACGCTCGCGCCGCGAGCGTGCCACCTCGCGGGTGGATTCGGACAGCTCCAGCAGGTTCTCCACCGTGGCCAGCAGCTTGTGGTCGTCCCACGGCTTGGCCAGGTAATCGGCGGCGCCGGCCTTGACCAGCTCCACCGCGGTTTCCAGATGCGTCCACGCAGTGAGCAGGATCACCGGCAGGTCCGGATGGCGCTCGC
The DNA here is from genome assembly GCA_021793575.1 of Pseudomonadota bacterium. GTDB lineage: Bacteria > Pseudomonadota > Gammaproteobacteria > Xanthomonadales > Rhodanobacteraceae > Rhodanobacter. Next base: position 1,714 of record JAJYSM010000055.1, on the reverse strand, counting down.
GGATCGCGCGGAACAGCGTCACGCCCTCCGCGCCCGAGGTGGTGTCGGCGGTGAAGTTCATGTCCTGGATCACCACGTCGACCGCCTCGCGCTCGAGCAGCGCCAGCCCCGCGTCGGGCGTGAGCGCGGTGAGCGGGTGGATCTCGTGCAGCGACAGCGCCAGCGACAGCGCCTCGCCCACGGCCGGGTTGTCGTCGATGATCAGGACCGTTCGCGTCATGTTCTTTCTGCACATGCGTGCATGGATGCGGCTCCATGCGAAATGGTTGCGCTGACTCTCGGACGACCCAAGGCCAGCCGCATGGTACCTCGCCCCAACCGGCGACCTGTGAGAACCCTCGGTGGGAGCGACTTCAGTCGCGATGCTCTTGTTCTAATGCTGCATCAAAACAAGAGCATCGCGACTGAAGTCGCTCCCACCCGGCAGCTTTACTCCGCCACCGGTGCGCTACGCCGCGATTGCCTTCTGCGCCGCGATCCACGCATTCACGCGCGTTTCCAGCACGTCCAACGGCAGCGCGCCGCCGTCGAGGATCTCATCGTGGAACGCGCGCAGGTCGAAGCGGTCGCCCAGTTCGCGCCTGGCGCGGGCGCGCAGTTCAAGAATCTTCAGCTCGCCCATCTTGTACGCCAGCGCCTGACCCGGCCAGCTGATGTAGCGGTCGGTTTCGGCCTGCACGTCCGGCTCGTCCTCGCTGGAATGGGCGTGAAAGAAATCCACCATCTGCTGGCGCGTCCAGTGCTTGTAGTGCACGCCGGTATCCAGCACCAGCCGGTCGGCGCGCAGCAGCTCGTCGCTGAGCCGGCCGTAGTCGGACAGCGGGTTCTTGTAAAAACCAATTTCCTTGCCCAGCTGCTCGGCGTACAGCGCCCAGCCTTCGATATAGGCGGTGTAGCCGGCGTGCTGGCGGAACGGCGGCAGCTGCGGCAGCGTCTGTGCGATCGAGATCTGCATGTGATGGCCGGGAATGCCCTCGTGGTACGCGGTGGACTCGATCGTCAGCACGCTGCGATGGGCGAAGTCGCCGGTGTTGACGAAGATCTGCCCCGGCCGGGAGCCATCCGGCGTGCCGGGATGGTATTCGGCCGCGGCGGCCTCCTGCTCGCGGAACGCCTCCACCGGCTTCACCACCACGTCGGTCTTCGGCAGCAGGCCAAAGAGCTTCGGCAGCTCCGGCTGCATCTGCGCCAGATATTTGCGATAGCGGTCGAGGATGTCCTCGCGCGAGGTGGCGTGGGTTTTCGGGTTGGTGCTCAGCGACGCGCGGAAGCTGGCCAGATCCTTGAAGCCCTGCGCCCTGGCGATGGCTGTCATCTCGCCCTCGATGCGCTTCACTTCGGCCAGGCCCAGCGCGTGGATCTGCGCGGGCGTGTCGCGGGTGGTGGTCATCTGCTCGACGTCGTAGCGATAGATCGCATCGCCGTTGGGCAGCGACCACACGCCGGGCTGGCTGCGCCCGTGCGGCGCATAGTCCTTCGCCACAAACTGGCCGAGCTTGCGGTAGGCCGGGCGCACGTCGTGGTCGATGGCGGCGAGAATTTCATCGTGCAGGCGCCGCTGGTCGGCCGCCGACACCGCCTTGGGGAAACCTGATTCGCCCTGATCCTCAGCCATGAAAATTGCTCGCCATGCGCAGAACCGGCTCGGGATGAGGCTTGCAGAGCATCATCGCCCGCGCCAGTCGCGGCAGCATCGCACGCAGATCAAATCGGC
>JAJYSM010000054.1 GCA_021793575.1 Pseudomonadota bacterium | reverse complement strand
CGCTGATCAGATGGGCAACGTCAACTTGCGCCGCCAGTGCCTTGCGAGTTCTCGCCATCGTTTCTGTCCATCGAAGCCTCGATGGAGCACGATTGTGCACGAGAAAATTTTATCTGAACAGTATTGGGGTTAGTCAGCGGGCGCCGGCACGGCCGGATCATGCCGTAGACTGCGGGAACGGCATTCTCCGTGGAGAACCATCATGTCCAGCGTCTACGATTTCAGCGTGCGCGATATCGACGGCCAGCAGCGCTCGCTTGCCGAATGGCGCGGCAAGACCCTGCTGATCGTCAACGTCGCCTCCAAGTGCGGCTTCACGCCGCAATACAAGGGGCTGGAAGCGCTGTGGCAGGACCAGCGCGATCGCGGCCTGGTGGTGCTGGGGTTTCCCTGCGACCAGTTCGGTCACCAGGAGCCCGGCGACGAGGCCGAGATCAAGACCTTCTGCAGCACCCGTTTCGACGTCACGTTTCCGATGTTCGCGAAGGTCGAGGTCAACGGCGAGCACGCCGATCCGCTGTACCAGTGGCTGAAGAGCGAGGGCAAGGGCATTCTCGGCAGCGAGTCGGTCAAGTGGAACTTCACCAAGTTCCTGGTCGGTGCGGACGGCCAGGTGGTGAAGCGCTACGCCCCCACCGACACGCCGGAAAAGATCGGCAAGGAAACGTTTCAGCGTCTGGACGGCTAGACGTCTGGATGGCTGGATCGTCAAGTCATCGATCGAGCGCTGCCGCTCAGGCGCTCATTTTTTTCCGCGGTAGTTGGCCAGCAGCAGCGCCACCGCATCGACGTCGCTGCTTGCGCTTGGCCCTTCGGCCGGCGGCTGGTAATTGTTGAGCACGATGGCGAACGCCAGCCGCTCGCCCGCCGCGCTGGTGACGTAGCCGGCCAGGCTGTCCACGTAGGTCATGCTGCCGGTCTTGGCGTGCAGGTTGTTTTCAGCTGCGGTGCCGCGCATGCGCCCATGCAGGGTGCCATCGACGCCGGCGATCGGCAGCGCGTTGCGCAGGCGCTCGCCATACGGCTGCGCCGCCAGATAGACCAGCAAATGCACCAGCGCGTCCGGCGTGACCAGATCGCGCCGCGACAGCCCGGTGCCCTCGTCGAGCAGGCTGGCCGAGGGGGCGATGCCGATCTTCGCCAGCAGCTGCTGCAGGGCATGGATGGCGTGGCCCTCGCTGCTGGTGAAGCCGGTCGCGGGATCGTTCGCCTGCTCGTGCACGCCCACGCTGAGCAGCAGGTTCTGCAGGTACAGGTTCTGCGAGCGCTTCAGGCCGCGCTGGAGGATCTCCATCAGCGGCGGCGACCACACCTCACCCAGCCGGTCGGCGTGCGCCAGCAAGGCCGCGTCGTCCTGCGGCCAGTGCAGCACCCGCACGCTGCCGCCGAGATGGATACCCTGCCGCATCATCGCCTGGCGCAGCTGCTGGCCGGCCAGCCGCGCGGGGTCGACCACGGCCAGTTTGTAGTGCTGGGTCGGCGCATGCGCGGCGATCGTGCCGAAGGCGTACAGGTGGCTGTCACCCGGGGCCCGGTACAGGTTGATGTCGCTCGGCGCGTCCGGCAACACGGTGGTGATCTGCCCGCGCAGCTGCGGTATGCCGTCGATCGGATCGAGGGTGAGGCTGGCCGCCAGCCCCGCCGAGGCGGCCGGCGTCACCGTCACATCGACCACGTTCTCCCCCACGCTCAGCGCGGACGCGGGCACCGCGAACCCGCTTTGCAGGTCGTCCGCTTCCCAGCCGCTGCCGAACCACGGGCCGCTGAAATAGCTGTCGTCGGCGATCAGGTCGCCGCGTACCCGCTTGATCCCGCGCGCCGTCAGCTGGCTGGCCAGCTGATCGGCCCAGTCGCGGCTGCTGGCCGTGCCCAGCGTGGGGTCGCCCATGCCGCGCAGGATCAGCGGGCCGTTTAGACGGCCATGGTGGACCCGGCCGCGCCCGAGTAGCTGGGTGGGAATCCGGTAGTCCGCGCCCAGCGTGGCCAGGCTCAGCGCGGCGGTGAACAGCTTGGCGGTGGAGGCGGGCTGCAGCAGCTGATCGGCGCGGTGCGCGTAGAGCACGCGGCCGCTGTCCAGCGACACCACTTCGATGCCCCAGCGGGCGCCGGCGAAGCGCGGTTGCGCGATCTGTGCGTCGATCTGCTGCGCCAGCGCCGACGTGTTGGCGGCACCGCCCGCCACGGTCGCGGCTGGTGCCGGCGCGATCCATGCTGCAGCAGCCAGCAGCAGGGTGAGCGCGAGATCATGCGGGCTGCGGCGCGGTGGATTCATGGCTGCAGTATCGCCAATCGCTGCGCCTGCCGCAGCAGGAGCCGTCGCCGGTTCTGCTAATCTGGCGCCCCTGTGCCGGCACCTGGCCGGCGGACTTGAACCCCTCCGCGAGACCCTCATGCAGATTGCCCTGAACTCCGTTGCCGCCTTTCACTACACGCTGACCGACGACCAGGGTCAGGTCATCGACAGCTCCGAGGGCCGTGAGCCGCTCACCTACCTGCACGGCAGCGGCCAGATCGTGCCGGGGCTGGAGCGGCAGATGGAAGGCCGCCGGGCCGGCGACACCTTCAACGCCGAGGTGCCGCCCGAGGAGGGCTACGGCGTGCATCACGCCGAGCTGATGCAGGAGGTGCCAAAGGCGGCCTTCCAGGGCGTCGAGGACATCCAGCCGGGTATGCAGTTCCAGGGCCGCGGCCCGCAGGGCGAGATCAACGTCACGGTGGCCCGGGTCGAGGGCGACACGGTGTTCATCGACGGCAACCATCCGTTGGCCGGTCAGACGCTGCACTTCGCCATCGAGGTCACCGACGTGCGTGCGGCCAGCGAAGAGGAACTCGCCCACGGCCACGTGCACGGCGCCGGCGGTCACCACCACTGACCGCGCCATCGCGGCGGGGCTCAGTACCAGTCCAGCAGCGAGATGCCCACGCCGAGGTAGCTGGCGTTGTGGTTGTAGTCGATCAGGCTCTCGCCGTAGCCCTTGAACGCCTCGGCGTAGCCGCGCAGGTTGCCCACCAGCGGAAAGCTCCAGGTGAACTGGGCCGCGCCGTGGCTGCGCCGCCCGCTGCGCAGCGAGTGGCGCAGCAGCAGGGCAAACTCCTGGCCGCGCCATTCGTGGATGAGCTGCATGTCGCCGCGGCCCATGTAGTCGCTGATGTCCGGGTTGTTGTCGTTGACGCGCGCCTCGGGGATGCGCCACCACGGGCGCAGCATCAGCGTCCAGCCGTCGCGCTCGAAGCCGACGTCGGCGATCACCCGGTTCCAGCTGCGCGAGAGCGGGTCGGAGCGGCCATTGGACTGGTGGTTCACCCCGATGCCGAGCAGCCGGCCGTCCCAGCCGAGCGCCCGATAATGGGTGTCGAACACCAGGATCGCCTCGGGCTCGTAGTCGGTCTCGCGGAACGGGCGCGAGTTTTTCGCGTCGTAGACCTGCCAGTGCGACACCTGCGTGTAGCCCACCCACAGGTCGCCGGCGTCGCCGAACACGCCCTGCCAGACCTTGGTCTTCAGGCTCAGCTGGAACTTCGCCTCGACGTTGTCCAGCGACTGCGGCGTGGTCACCGTGTCGACCGGGTTGCGGCTGCTTGGTCGCGTGTTCGGGTTGCTGGTGGCGAACACCGGCATCACGTAGACCGGCTTGTAGGCGCGCACGTTGAAGGTGCCCAGCTTGCTTTGCGGCGACAGCTCCCAGCGGCTGTCCAGCAGCGAGAGCGGCTTGGCCACCTCGGGGTTGGCCGTCGCCGTGGAGCGGTCGTGTGTCTCATGCTGGAAGATGCCCGGCGTGGCCGTTGCCGCATCACCCCGCTTCTGCGCCGCGGGCAGATTGACCCGGCCGGTGGCGTGGTCGTAGCAGGCCAGCCGCTGCGCATCGCTCTCGATCGCGGTGCAGGCGCGGATGTCGGTCGGGTCGGGATTCTGCGCGTGCGCGACGAGGGCCGGCAGTGCGGCAACCATGACCAGCGTCATGGCAACGGAAGCGCGCGTCATCAGCATCGCAAACCCCGCAGCGGAAAATCATCGGCTGGTGACATCATGGCGAGACCGGACCGCAGTTTCCAGCGCGCCATCGCGTGCGATCCGCGCGCGAAAACCGGCCGCCGGCGCGGACACCGGCGGCCGGTCGATGCTGATGGCTCCACTCAGAGCTGCTTGACCCAGCGCTCGTACTCGGCCTTGCTGATCTTGCCGTCCTTGTTGCGGTCGGCATAGCCGAAGTCATTCGCCAGCGGCGGATAAGCCGCGGCCTGGGCCTGCGTGATCGCCTTGCCGCCACCGGCCAGCTGCTTGAACGATGGCGCCGGCGGAATCGACGGAGCGGCTGCCGGCACGCTCTTCACTGTCACCTGGCCCTGTGCCGTCTGCAGCACGTCGACACCGGTCGGAGCAGCGGCAGAGCCGGCGCTGGCAAGAGCCGCCGTGGTCGATGCGGGCATCGGCATGTCCTGCGCAATCAGGGCGCCGGCGCACAGCAGGGTGCCGGCAGCCAGGGTGGACAAAAGCAGTTTGCGGGATTTCATCGGGGATACTCCATGCCAGGAAGGTACTTGCTGGAAAATTCGGTCGCGCCCGGAAATACTCACCGGCATGGCCGGTGCCCATTGCCGAACTCGTTGGCACGCTACCAGAGCATCAGTAAATGCCAGCTCAATATTCTGGTGATCAATCCGTGAAGGTGCCGTGTCGTTGAACTACGCTTCAGCCAGCGCGCCGCACCTCAGCCAGACGCAGGCGCGGCTGCTGCATCTGGCCGCGCAGGGCCTGCTGCAGCCGCTGCGACGCAAGGCCAGGCGCGGCGACCTGGTCGCCGCGGTCGAGCGCATGCGGCTGCTGCAGATCGACACCATTCACGTGGTGGCCCGCAGCGCCTGTCTGGTGCTGCATGCGCGCCTTGGCGATTTCCCGATGGCATGGCTCGACGAGGCGCTGGCACAGGGCCAACTGGCCGAGTGCTGGGCGCATGAGGCGTGCTTTGTCGCGGCAACCGATATCGGCCTGCACCTGCATGGGCGTGATCAGCGCGCGCACCATTGGGCGCATCGGCATGCTGCACGCATGCACCGCGAGCAGCGCGTGTCGATGGAGGCGCTGCTGGCCGGCATTCGCGACAACGGCCCGGTGCGTGCGGCCGATTTCGTGCGCACGCAGGCCACCCAGGCGCCGGGCTGGTGGCAATGGAAACCGGAGAAGCGCTGGCTGGAGGCGTGGTTCGCGCTGGGCGAGCTGATGGTGGCGCGGCGTGAGCGCTTCCAGCGGGTCTACGACCTCACCGCCAACGTGCTGGCGCGACTCGATCCACCGTTCGATGCGGCCGCCTGTGCGCTCACCACCCCGGCACTGCGCAGGCGTTTCATCCTCGACAGCGTGCGCGCGCTGGGCGTGACACAGGCGGGGTGGATCGCCGACTACTTCCGCCTCAAGCCGGCGGTCGGCGAACGCGAGCTGGCACCGCTGCTGGCCAGCGGCGAGTTGCTGGCGGTGCGTGTGCAAGGCTGGCCGACGTCAGGCTACGTGCATCGCGATCATGCCGATACGCTGGCCAAGGCCGCGCGCGGCCGCCTGCGCGCCACGCACACCGCGCTGCTGTCGCCGTTCGATCCGCTGGTATGGGATCGGGCCCGCGCGCTGGCGATGTTCGACTTCGAGTACACCCTCGAGTGCTACACGCCGGCGGCGCGGCGGCGCCACGGCTATTTCGTGCTGCCTATCCTGCATCACGGGCAGCTGGTCGGCCGGCTGGACGCCAAGGCGCACCGCGATGCGGGCGTGTTCGAGATCAAGGCGCTTTTTCTGCAGCCAGGAATCGCACCTGCGCCAGCTTTGGTGCAGGCGCTGGCCGCCACGATTGCGGCCAGCGCGCGCTGGCACGGGACACCCGAGATTCGCCTGTTGCGCACGCAGCCGGCGGGTCTGGCCAGAGCGCTGCGTGCGGCCTGGTCCACTACCGGTTGAGTGTCGGTCTCAGGGCGTGCTGCTGGCTGCGGCGGGTTCGACCGCACACGATTTGCCATGCAGCGCCTGACGCAGTTGGGTGGCCAGCGAGTTGCAGCGCGCGGCCAGCTGTGGCCGGATATCCGGGTCCATCGAGTCGCGCAGCAGGCTGGTGCGCATCGCCTGGTAACGCGCCGGCAACTGGTCAGGCGCAAAGATCTGCGCAGCGCGATGGCAGGCCATATAGCTGGAGAGGTAATCGTCGCAGGCGGCGATACCGGTCTGATCGGGCAGGCTTGCCTCGGTTCGCGGCGCCGGATGGTTCGTGCCCGTGCGGCGCGGAACTGGGCGGCTGGCCGGCGCTGCGGTGGTTTCGGTTCGGGTGGTGCCCGCGCTGCTGCTGGTGTGCGATGCCGGTTGATGGGCGCAGCCGGCCAGCAACAGGCCGACGACGGAAAACAGGACAAAACGGAACGGGACGCACTGCATGTGACTCTCCTGACGGGCAAGCGCACGGTCGAACCAGGGCGGCCCGCTCACCATGGGAACGAAAGGCCGACATCCACTAGACACGCTGCAAGGTAAAGGAAATCTGAAATCGCCGCCATGCCAGCGACAGGCGTGGCAATTGCGATGTGTGCGCACTGTGGCGATCACGATCTCGATCTCGCATCCACCCGATTCGGCCGCTATGCTCCGCCCACTGTGTTTGCCGGGGTCAGCAGAGTCTTGTGACCTGATGCAGCCGATCAGGGATCTGCCACATCGTTCACCCTGGGGATGTTTCCTTGCATGCCAGTCAGTCGGCTGCGCGCATGCGGGCCGTGTCCATCAATCAGTGGAGTGATCATCATGTCTGATCGTCAGATCGGTACCGTCAAGTGGTTCAACGATGCCAAGGGCTTCGGTTTCATCGCCCGCGACAACGGCCCGGACGTGTTCGTGCATTTTCGTGCGATCACCGGCGGTGGTTTCAAAAGCCTGCAGGAGGGCCAGCAGGTCTCCTTCAAGGTGGTGCAGGGCCAGAAGGGACTGCAGGCCGAGGAAGTGACGTCGGCCTGAGCGCCGCCACGCGCGTTGCTGGAAACCGGATGGCGATGCCCGGTTTTTTCATCTCCGGGCGGCCTGTGCAGAAAGGGCTTGACAAATCACTCACCTTCCGAAAATCCGTTATGCTTGGGTTACTGTGTCTGTTCGGTAACGCGCGTGTACGGTATGGATTCCTGTCGATCCGCATTGTCGCACCCGGTCCCGGCAAGCTCAGTAAGCCGTCGGCCCGCGGGGCCGGTTTGTTCAAGCGTCTGGGAATGGATCGGAGTGAGTTTATGTCGGATCGTGAAGTAGGTACCGTCAAGTGGTTCAACGACGCCAAGGGTTTCGGCTTCATCAGCCGGGAGAATGGCCCTGACGTGTTTGTGCATTTCCGCGCCATCAGCGGTTCGGGTTTCAAGAGCTTGCAGGAAGGTCAGAAAGTGAGCTTCAAGGTCGTCACAGGCCAGAAGGGCCTGCAGGCGGAAGAAGTCACGCCTGCCTGATCGCAGTCACCGAAGCTGTTGAGGGCCGGCGCAAGCCGGCCCTTTTTTTTCGGTGCGCCCGGCAGGGCGCACCTGCTTGGAGGTGAAAGTCCTCTATCTGTCCACCCGGCAAGGGGAAGGATTAGCGGAAGGCAAGGGCGTTGCGGGCGGCCGGATGTCTGGAGGAAGCCGGAAGCAAAACGCTGGCCTGACAGGTGCGGTAGGGGCCGGAGCATTTCGGCTCCTTACCCGATGGAATGCGACAGGCTGCTAGCCTGTCGCGATGACCGCCTTGATTGCTGCCGCCTTTCCACTTCCGCTGACATCCCCGACGCCGCTGCCGCCTTCGGTGCTGGCGGTCACCACGGCCGATGACTCCCGCTTTGAATTGCTGTGCGTGCAGCCCGCTGGCGAATGGCGCCAGTTGCTGTTCTGGCTGCCGGCGATGGGCATGCCGGCCAGGCACTACCTGCCGCTGGCGCAGGCGCTCGCTGCGCAGGGCGTGGCGGTGGTGCTGCACGAGTGGCGTGGCGCCGGTTCCAGCAGCCGGCGCGCCAGTCGCCGCTGCGACTGGGGCTATCGCGCCCTGCTGCAGGACGACCTGCCTGCCGCACTGGCCGCCGTGCGCACGCGCTGGCCGCAGGCGCGCCGCTGGGTGGGCGGTCACAGCCTCGGCGGCCAGCTGGGCCTGCTGCATGCCGGCGGGCATCCGGGCGCCTACGCCGGCGCGCTGCTGGTGGCCAGTGGCGCGCCTTACTGGCGCTGCTTTCGCTGGCGCGGGGTGGTTGGTGCGGCCTATGTCGCCGCGCCGTGGCTCGCGGCGGCCTGCGGCTATCTGCCGGGACGGCGCATCGGCTTCGGCGGCAACGAGGCGCGTACGCTGATCGCCGACTGGGCGCGCAGCGGCCGCAGCGGTCGCTACGCGGCGGCCGGCTGCGGCGACGATTTCGAACGGCAGCTGGCCGCGCTGGTGCTGCCGGTGCTGGGCCTGCGGCTGCAGCACGACTGGCTGGTGCCGCCGGCCTCGCTGGACTGGCTGCTCGGCAAGCTGCCGCAGGCGCCGATCACGCGGCAGGTGATCGATGCGGCGGAGCTGGGCGCCGAGCGCGCCGATCATTTCGGCTGGATGAAAACGCCGCGGCCGATCGCGGCACGCATCGCCGCCTGGATGGCCGCGCAGCCGCCGATGGCTTGATACCGCGCCGGGCAGCCTGCATGTGAGTAGGCTGACTCCCGTCCGGAATGACCCATGCATTTGTTTGAACCGTTGGCCCAGCGCAGCCTGACTTTGCGCAATCGTCTGGTGGTGGCGCCGATGTGCCAGTACTCGGCCGCCGACGGCGTGCCCGATCACTGGCACATGGTGAATCTTGGCAGTCGCGCGGTGGGCGGTGCGGCACTGGTGATCGCCGAGGCCACCGCAGTGTCGGCGCAGGGGCGCATCTCGCTGGGCGACACCGGTATCTGGAACGACGCCCAGCGCGAGGCGTGGCGGCCGATCGCGCATTTCATCACCGCGCAGGGCGCCATCGCCGGCATCCAGCTGGCGCACGCGGGGCGCAAGTCGAGCGCGCAGCGGCCGTGGGAGGGGCGCGATGCGCTGCCGGCCGGGCAGGGCGACTGGCTGACCGTGGCGCCGTCGGCGCTGCCGTTCGACACCGGCTGGCACGTGCCGCAGGCGCTGGACCAGGCGGGCATCGCGGCGGTGGTGGCGGATTTCCGCGCCGCGGCGCAGCGCGCGCTGGCGGCGGGCTTTCAGCTGATCGAGCTGCACGCGGCGCACGGCTACCTGCTGCACCAGTTCCTGTCGCCGCTGAGCAACCGGCGCACCGATGCCTACGGCGGCAGCTTCGACAACCGCACCCGCATCGTGCACGAGGTGATCGCGGCGGTGCGCGAGGTGTGGCCGGCCGAGCTGCCGCTGTGGCTGCGCATCTCGGCCACCGACTGGGCCGAGCACGACGCCGGCTGGAACATCGCGCAGAGCGTGCAGCTGGCGCAGCAGGTCAAGCCGCTGGGCGTGGACCTGATCGACGTGTCCAGCGGCGGCCTGATTCCGCACGTGTCGATTCCGCTGGCGCCCGGCTACCAGGTGCCGTTTGCCGCGCGCATTCGGCGCGAAGCCGGCATCGCCACCGGCGCGGTGGGGCTGATTACCACGCCGGAGCAGGCCGCGGCGATCATCGACGCCGGCGACGCCGACGTGGTGCTGATTGCCCGCGAGAGCCTGCGCGATCCGTATTTCCCGCGCCGTGCGGCGCAGGCGCTGGGTGCGGAAATCACCGCGCCGGTGCAATATCAGCGCGCCTGGTAAGGAGTACGCGATGCATGCCGCGCCGATGCTGATCGAAGGCAAGCTGCACGACCTCGGTGACGGCTTCACCGTGCGCCGGCTGCTGCCGCAGCTGCAGGCCCGGCACGTGGGGCCGTTCGTGTTCTTCGACCACATGGGCCCGGCACACTTTGCACCTGGCAAGGGCATGGACGTGCGGCCGCATCCGCATATCGGGCTGGCCACCGTGACCTGGCTGTTCGACGGTGCGATCCGCCATCGCGACAGCCTCGGCAGCCAGGCCGACATCCGCCCCGGCGAGGTGAACTGGATGACGGCCGGCCGCGGCATCGTGCACTCCGAGCGCACGCCGCCGCAGTCGCGGCAGGTCGGCCAGACCCTGCACGGCGTGCAGATCTGGGTGGCGCTGCCGCAGGCCGATGCCGAGATCGCGCCGGCGTTTCATCACTATCGGCGCGAGGCGCTGCCGACGATCCGCCTGCCCGGCGTGGAGGCGGTGCTGATCGCCGGTGACGCCTGGGGCCAGCAGGCGCCGGTGCCGGTGTTCGGGCCGATGTTTCTGCTGGACGTGCAGCTGGCTGCGGGGGCCGAACTGGCGCTGCCGCAGCACCATCACGAGCGGGGCGTGTTCGTGGTCGACGGGGCGGTCGGCTGGGGCGGGCTGGAAGTGGCGGCCACGCAGATGGCGGTGCAGGCCGGGCCGTCGGCGCCATCGCTGTGGGCGCGCGAAGCCAGCCGGGTGATGCTGTTCGGCGGCGCGCCGCTGGATGGCGAACGGCAGCTGTGGTGGAACTTCGTCGCCAGCAGCAGCGGGCGGATCGAGCAGGCCAAGGCCGACTGGAAGGCGCAGCGCTTTGCGAAAGTGCCCGGTGACGAAGACGAGTTCATACCGCTGCCGGCGTGAGCATGGCGCTGGACGCTGGCCTCTCGCGTGCGTCACGATGCGGCGTGTCGACCCATCCGTCGCGGAGCAGTCCATGTCCGGCTTCAGCAGCTTCGCCGAGTTCTACCCGTACTACCTGCGCGAGCACGGCAACCGCGTCTGCCGCCGGCTGCATTTCATCGGCAGCAGCCTGGTGATTGCGGTGGCGGTGGTGGCGCTGGTGAGCGGCCAGTTGCGCTGGCTGTGGCTGATGCCGCTGGCCGGCTACGGCTGCGCCTGGATCGGTCACTACGCGTTCGAGAAGAACCGCCCGGCCACCTTCCGCCATCCGCTCTACAGCCTGCTGGGCGACTGGGTGATGTACGGCCAGATGCTGCGTGGCAAGCTCACTTTCTGAACCTTGCGCCATGGCGACGGCCGGGGCCGGCGCCGCATGCTCAGGATCTGTATTTCTGGTGGCAGCTCTTGCAGGTGTCGCCCACCGGCTTTAGGGCCACCGCCAGCGCCGCGCAATCGGCCGGCGCGGCCTGCACCGCCAGCTGCAGGCGGTTCTGCAGCTGGGTCGCCTCGTCTGTGAAACCCTTCTCGTGGGTGCCGAACACCGGCACGATGTCGGTGGCGGTGGACTGCAGGCGCGCCAGATGCTGCTGGATGCTGGCCGCCGCGCACTGCTTCGACTTCAGCGCATGGTCCAAGGCGCCCATGTGGTAACCCATCGTGGTCATCACCGCCTTGGGCATGGGGTTGCGGGCGTTCAGGGCGCTCATCACGTTGGCCGTGCCGATCACGCCGATCACCAGTCCAAGCAGAATCAACAGGGCAACGCGCATCGTCACGATTCCAGGCGGTCGACAAGGCTGGCAAGCATAACCCGCACACTGCGTGGCAACCATCGGCGCGCGATGAAATGCGGGTATCCGGATTTGGCTGTGATTGAAGGTTCACAGTCGCCCGGATTGCAGTAGCTCGATCAGTGTGGCCATGTCGGCCCCGTAGTTCTTCGGCGGCCCAGGCGGCTCGTGTGGGTGCGCGTCGCCGGGGCCGCGCCTTCGGGGCATCGGCAGTGCCTTGCCGAACGGCATCACCCCGCCCAGCATGGCGTAGCCTGCTGTCGGCTCGGCCACCTTCCGTTCCGGCCCGCGCCTGCGCTCGAGCTTTGGCCGGCTCAGTGTGTGCTTGTGGGCGCCCTCGGTGTACAGGATCTTCGCGCGCAGCGCCTCGAAGCTATAGCCGCGGCCCAGCCGATTCATCACCCGGATCAGGCAATTGAGACTCTCCGTATAGGCGTTGGTGACGGGGTGCTCGAAGTAGTTGAGGATGAAGGGTTGCCAGTTGGTGAAGGCGCGGATCAGGTCGGCGTAGTAGGCGCGAATCTCGGCCGGGATGCCATCGCGCCACGCCTCGAAGAGCCTCGCAGCGTCCTCGGGTGACTTCGCCTCGTAGACGCCGAAGAAGTCCTCCTTGAGCCGGTACGCCTCGCCCAGGGCCGGGTAGTTCTTCGTCCAACCATCAAGATTCAACCGTTCTTCGTCGCTCAGGTCGCGCTTGCGCTTGAGCATGACGAAGCGGTCGTGCATCAGGCCGCGCTTCTGCTTGAGGGTCAGTTCGGCACGCAGCCCCTTGCGGGCCTTCTCCATCGCATCGTTCGCCATGCGGACGACGTGGAACTTGTCGATGACGATGGTCGCTTCGGGAAGCGCCGCCTGCACCGCGTCGCGGTACGGCATCCACATATCCATCGCCACGTACTGCACCTTGTCTCGGTTCGGCATCCGGCTCAGGTACTTGGACACCGTGTCCTTGTTCCGGTTGTGGAGCATGTCCACGATGGTGTTGTTCTGGATGTTCGACACCACGCACCGCGACTTGTTGATGATGTGGATCTCATCGATGCCCATCCACGTCGGCGTCTCGAAGCGGAACTGCTGCTCCAGCTCGTTGATGTAGTCGCGGAAGATGTTCCGGATGGTCTTCTCGTCCAGGCCGGTGTCGTCGGCGATGCTGGCGAAGGTACGCTTGAGGCTTTGCTGACCTATCCAGCGGACGAGCCGGTCGGTCATTTCGCGCTTGGCGTTGACGGCTGGAAGTGCCTCCATGAAGGTTTTGCCGCAGGACTGGCACCGCCACCGCCGGGTGTCCACGCAGATCGCAAGGCGCTTGCCGTGGGTCGGCAAGTCGCGGATGACTTGCTCGTTGCGGCCGTGGCCGATCAGACGGTCAGAGCCGCATGCGGTGCAGACGCTGGGAGGATTCGAGACGTCGGCGTAGACGTGATAGTCGTGGTCGGCTTCCTCGACCCGCTGCACCTTGAAGTCGGGGAGGTTCAGAATGTTCGCGGGCATGGATCGATGCGCCTCTATGCTCGCGCCGATAGCCCTTTGTGGCCTATCTTGGTGGGGCAATGGCTGTACTGCAGTGCTTTGCTGGTGTGTTTGAAGTGTGTCCGCCAGTCGTCCTGCCCCAACACCAAAGTGAGCGTCCAAAGCGCAACAGGCACGCAACCGCCGTCTTCGCTTGCGTGGTTCATGGTTCCATCCCTTCGGTGTTCTGGTTGTGCAAGCTGGTCAGCGCGCCCTGAATCTGTGCATAGAGGCTTGGCAGATCACTCTGGATCGTCTTCCAGACGATTTCCAGATCCACCTTGTCGTAGCCGTGGGAGACGCGGTTGCGCATCGTGTACATGACCAGCCAAGGAATGTCGTCGTGCCGCGCGGCGAACTCGGCATCCACACGCTGGATGTTGTTCGACGCCTCGCCAATGATCTCGATGTTACGGATCACGGCATCCTGCACCAGCTCGTTGCCGAGGAACACCAACTCGTCCATGTCGTCTGTGTAGCGCTCGATGCGCTCGATGGCCTTGAGAATGTGTCCGAGATAGCCGGGAACGCGCAGCGCCTTGGTCATACCGGAACTGCCTCGGAGAGGACGCGGTTGCGGAAAGAGTCGGGCAACGCGCGGGGCGTCAGCACGTCGACCGGCACGCCTAGTAGGCGTTGCAGCTTCACCTGGATGTAGGCCACATCCATCAGCGTCGTTTCCGGGGTCGGATCGACGAGAAGATCGAGGTCGCTGCCGTCGATGTCTTGGCCATGCAGCACAGACCCAAACACCCGAGCGTTGCGGGCGCGGTGCAACTCGACCACCTGCCGGATGGCGGCGCGGTTCGAGGCAAGAGCTTCCGAGGGCTTCATCCGATTTTCTCCCACAGCGGAATCCGGATTCACTGTAGATCAACGTCAGGCTGGAAGCAACGCCAAAATCCGGTTTCGCGACGCGTTGCGGGCCGGCAGCTCAGGTGCCGTAAACACACGCAAATCCGGACACCCTAAAATGCATCCCTCTCCTGCACAGGCCCCGCCCGTGACCGCTGCCGTTTCCCCTGCATTGCCCGCCGGCGCACCGACATGAGCGAATCGCATGAACACGCCGAGCGCTTCGCCGGGGTGGAGCGACTGTACGGCGTGGGCAGCCTCGATCGGCTGGCACGCGCGCATGTGGCGGTGATCGGCGTGGGCGGCGTCGGCTCGTGGGCGGCCGAGGCACTGGCGCGCAGCGGCGTGGGCCGGCTCACCCTGATCGATGCGGACGAGGTCTGCGTGTCCAACACCAACCGCCAGCTGCACGCGCTGGACGGCGAGTACGGCAAGCCCAAGGTGGGCGTGATCGCAGCGCGCGCGCGGGCGATCAACCCGGCGATCCGGCTGGAGGCGATCGAGCGCTTCCTCACGCCGTCCACGCTGGACGAGCTGCTCGACCGCGGTTACGACGCGGTGCTCGACGCCTGCGACGCATTCCGCGTCAAGCTCGAAATGATCGCCTGGTGCCGCCGGCGCAAGCTGCCGATCGTCAGCGTGGGTTCGGCCGGCGGGCGCACCGACGCCACCCAGATCCGCGTGCGCGACCTCTCGCGCACCGAGCACGACGCGATGTTCAGCCTGATCCGCAAGAAGCTTCGCGCCGACTTCAATTTTCCGCGCAGCCCCGAGCGCTACTTCGGCGTAGCGGCGGTGTACTCATTGCAGAACGTGCAGTATCCGCAGCCGGACGGCAGCGTGTGCGGCAACCGCCCGCCCGGCGGCGACGCGCTGAACCTCGCCTGCGGCGGCGGCCTCGGCGCCGCCACCCACGTCACCGGCGCGTTCGCCTTCGCGGCGGTGGGCAAGGTGCTGGAGAAGCTGCTGCAACGAGCCTGATTGCATTTGCCTCTGGGAAAAGAGGCCCCGAGAGGAGTGGATGCCTGCGATGGGACAGGTTCAGCGCGCGCGCTTTGCACGTCTTTGCTGGACGGTATGCCAAGCAGGCATCCATGCGGCGCCGCCCGTTCGGCATCCATGCCTCACCTGGCAAGTGCCGCGCGAGATGCGCTTCAACGCATCTCGCAAACGCGGCACTCACCAACCCATGTAATGCCCGCCGTTGATGGCGAGGTTGGCGCCGGTGATCCAGCTGGCCTGCTCGCCGGTGAGGAAGGCCACGGCGTGGGCGATTTCATCGGGGCGGCCGAGGCGGCCGACCGGGATCTGCGCCACGATCTTCTCGCGCACCTCCTCGGGTACGGCCATCACCATGTCGGTGCCCACGTAGCCGGGCGAGACGGTGTTGACGGTAATGCCGAACTTCGCGTTCTCCTGCGCCAGCGAGATGCTGAAGCCGTGCATGCCGGCCTTGGCCGCGGCGTAGTTGGCCTGGCCGTACTGGCCTTTCTGGCCGTTGATCGAGCTGATCTGCACGATGCGGCCCCACTTGCGCGTGCGCATGCCGTCGATCACCGGGCGGGTGACGTTGAAGCAGGCGTTCAAGTTGGTGTTCACCACCTCCATCCACTGCTGGTAGCTCATTTTGTGGAAGGTGCTGTCGCGGGTGATGCCGGCGTTGTTGATCAGGATTTCCACCGGCCCGCATTTTGCCTCAAGCGTGCGGATCATCGCCTCGCTGGCGGCCGGGTCGGAGACGTCGCCTTCCACCATGCACACGTCGATGCCTTCCGCAGCCATGGATTTGCGCCAGGCTTCAGCCTTGGCGGGGTCGCGGTAATTGGTGGCGACGCGATGCCCCTGGCCGGCCAGGTAGCGCACGATCGCGCTGCCGATGCCGCCGGTGCCGCCTGTGACCAGTGCCGTGCGCTGTGTCATGTCCGTTGATCTCCTGAGCTGAGGTAAGGGGGCGAGGGCTGCTGCCGGTATCGTCGCAGGACTGCTTTGCAATTTGTCGCGCGGCATGCGGCATGCACGCTTTATAGCGTTTCAGACGACAGAGTGACCGCTGCAATGCGGCAAAAGTGCCGGCTCGAAATGCGCCAGTGCCTGCGCCAGCAGATCGGCGGCATCGGTCGCCGCCGGCACGGCCGGCTGCCGCAGAAAGGCCAGCGCCCGGCGCAGCGCCGGCAGCGGGTCGGCCGGGTCGAGCGGCAGCGCCTGCGTCGACTTGGACAGCTTGCACCCCTGCGCATCCAGCACCAGCGGCAGGTGCCGGTAGGCAGGCGTGGGCAGGCCGAGCAGGCGCTGCAGCCAGATCTGCCGTGGCGTCGAGTCCAGCAGGTCGCTGCCGCGCACCACCTCGGTGATGCCCTGGTGCGCGTCGTCCACCGCGCAGGCCAGCTGGTAGGAGTAGAGACCCTCGACCCGGCGTATCACGAAGTCGCCGGCGCTCTGGCGCAGCTCCTGCCGCTGCGGGCCCTGCAGCGCATCGTCGAAGTGCAGCGTGACGGCCGGTGTGCGCAGCCGCCACGCCGGGGGGCGCGACGGGTCGGCCGCGGCCACGCAGCGACCGTCGCGGTGCATGCCGTCGGCTGCCGCCAGCTCGCTGCGGCTGCACCAACAGGGGAACACCTGATCGGCCGCGCGCAGCTGCGCGAAGGCGGCGTCATACGCGGCGATCCGCTGCGACTGCCACAGCACCGGCGCATCGGCTAGCAGGCCGAACCGCGGCAGCGCGGCCAGGATCGCGGCGGCCGCGCCGGGAACCTCGCGCGGCGGGTCGATGTCCTCCATCCGCAGCAGCCACTGGCCGCCGGCATGGTGCGCGCACAGCCAGCTGCCCAGCGCGGCCACCAGCGAGCCGAAGTGCAACTGCCCGGTGGGCGAGGGGGCAAAGCGTCCGCGGTAGGTCATGCCGGCAATCCAGGGTCGGCTGGAGGGGCTTTGCATGGTACGGCACCGCGCGACGACCCTTGAAAGCGGGGCCGCCAGCCCCGACGCAATTACCCGCGTGGATTTCGCCGCGCTTGCATGACTGCCACGAGGTACCTCCATGCGTCGCATCGCCCTGTTCATCAGTACCAACCTCGCCGTGCTGCTGCTGCTCAGCATCGTGGCGCACCTGTTCGGCATCGACCGGATGGCCGCCGCCAACGGCTACGGCGGCATGGGCGGACTGCTGGCGTTTGCCGCGGTGTTCGGCATGGGTGGCGCGTTCATCTCGCTGGCACTGTTCAAGTGGCTGGCCAAGCGCTCCACCGGCGCGCGGGTGATCGCCCAGCCGCAAAATGAGAGCGAGCGCTGGCTGCTCGACACCGTGCGCCACCACGCGCAGACCGCCGGCATCGGCATGCCCGAGGTGGCGATCTACGATGCGCCGGAGATCAACGCCTTCGCCACCGGCGCCAGCAGGAACCACGCGTTGGTGGCAGTGAGCAGCGGTCTGCTGCAGCAGATGGACCGCGAGCAGATCCGCGCCGTGCTCGGCCACGAGATCGGCCACGTCGCCAACGGCGACATGGTGACGCTGACCCTGATCCAGGGCGTGCTGAACACGCTGGTGATCCTCGCCGCGCGCCTCATCGGTCGCGCGGTCGACGGCTGGCTGTCCGGCGGCAACAGCAACCGCGGCGGCGGCATCGGCTATTTCGTAGTGGTGATGGCGCTGCAGGTGGTGTTCGGTCTGTTCGCCTCGATCATCGTGGCGCGCTTCTCGCGCTGGCGCGAGTACCGCGCCGACGCGGCGGGCGCGCAGTTCGCCAGCCGCGGCGCGATGATCTCCGCGCTGCAGCGGCTCAAGCTCAACCACGGCGAAAGCACGCTACCCAACAGCATCGCCGCGTTCGGTATCGCCGGTCCGCTGGCCGAGGGTTTCAAGAAGCTTTTCATGAGTCACCCGCCGCTGGACGAACGCATCGCCGCGCTGCAAAACGCCTCGTCGTCACGCTGATTCAAGCCCTCACGGGCGCTCTCTCCCGCCGGGCGAGGGGACAACCTCCAAGCAACCGCACCATACGGAACCTGCACGCATGAACGCACCCGCCGAAACCCGCAAGTTCGAAGCTGAAGTCGCCCAGGTGCTGCACCTGGTCACGCATTCGCTGTATTCGCACAAGGAGATCTTCCTGCGCGAGCTGATCTCCAACGCCTCCGATGCCTGCGACAAGCTGCGCTTCGAGTCGATCGCCAACCCGGCGTTGTCAGCCGGCGACAGCGAACTGCACATCGACGTCAGCTGGGATGCGGACGCGCGCACCGTCACCGTGCGCGACAACGGCATCGGCATGACCCGCGACGAGGTGGTGGCGAACATCGGCACCATCGCCAGCTCCGGTACGCGCCGCTTCCTGGAGGCGATGAGCGGCGAGCAGAAGGCCGATGCGCGGCTGATCGGCCAGTTCGGCGTGGGCTTCTATTCCGCCTTCGTGGTGGCCGACAAGGTCACCGTGCTCACCCGCCGCGCCGATGCGCCTGCGGCTGAGGGCGTGAAGTGGGAGAGCGACGGCAAGGGCGAGTACTCGCTGGAGGCCGTCGACACCGCCGAGCGCGGCACGGCCGTGACCCTGCACCTGAAGGCTGACGAGGACGAGTTTCTCAAAGGCTGGCAGCTGAAGTCGCTGATCCGCAAATACTCCGACCACGTGGCGTTCCCGATCCGCATGCCGGTCGAGAAGGACGGCAAGCCCACCGACGAGTTCGAGAGCACCAACGCCGCCTCTGCGCTGTGGACCAAGCCCAGGGCGGAGATCTCCGACGAGGACTACCAGAGCTTCTACAAGTCGCTCGGCCACGACTTCAACGACGCGCTGGCCTGGACGCACAACCGCGTCGAGGGCAGCCAGAGCTTCACCACGCTGCTGTACCTGCCGTCGCAGCCGCCGTTCGACCTGATGATGGGCGGCCGCGACGAGCGCAAGGGCCTCAAGCTGTATATCAAGCGCGTCTTCATCATGGACGCCGCCGAGGAGCTGCTGCCGAACTACCTGCGCTTCGTGCGCGGCGTGGTCGATGCGGACGACCTGCCGCTCAACGTCAGCCGCGAGATCCTGCAGCAGAACCGTCAGCTCGAGCGCATCAAGGCCGCCTGCGTCAAGCGCGTGCTCGACCTGATCGAGAAGCTGGCGCGCGACGAGCCGGAAAAATTCGCCACCTTCTGCAAGGCCTTCGGCAACACGCTGAAGGAGGGCATCAGCGAGGACGCCAACAACCGCGAGCGCATCGCCAAGCTGCTGCGCTTCGCTTCGACGAAAAGCGAGGGCACTGCGCAGAACGTGTCGCTGGACGACTACATCGGCCGCATGGCGGTGGGCCAGGACGCCATCTGGTACATCACCGCCGACAGCTACGCCGCCGCGTTCGGCAGCCCGCAGCTGGAAGCGTTCAAGGCCAAGGGCATCGAAGTGCTGCTGATGTCCGACCGCATCGACGAGTGGATGATCGGCAGCTTGAGCGAGTACGAGGGCAAGAGGCTCAAGAGCGTGGCCAAGGGCGAGGTGCCGCTGGACGAGGCCGACAAGGCGAAGCAGGAGGCCGCCACCAAGGAAGCCGAGCCGCTGCTGAAGAAGCTGAAAGAGTTGCTCGGCGATCGGGTGGGCGAGGTGAAAGTCTCCGCCCGGCTCACCGACTCCCCTTCATGCCTGGCGCTCAGTGATTACGAAATGGCGCCGCACCTGGCGCGGCTGCTGCGCGAAGCCGGCCAGGCGATGCCCGAGAGCAAGCCCACGCTGGAAATCAATCCGAAGCACGCGCTGCTCAAGCGCGTGGAAGCGGAGGCCGATGAGGGCAAGGCGCGTGACCTGGCCACCCTGCTGCTGGAGCAGGCAGAAATTTCCGCCGGCGCGCAGCTGCCCGATCCCTCGGCGTTCGTGCAGCGGATGAACCGGGTGCTGCTGGGCTGATCCGCAACGCAGCTTGGCGCACGAAAAGCCCGCCGATCCCGGCGGGTTTTTTCTGAGTTAGTTGGGAGGGAGTATTACTTGGATATTCCGGCCATGAGAAGCCACCGATCCGGAGCATGGGAAGCCAGTGACGGCGGCCGGTTGGGCGTGGGGATTGCAGTCTAGATTTTCGGGTCGGGTTTGTCCTCCTCGGTGAGGGTGGTGT
>JAJYSM010000053.1 GCA_021793575.1 Pseudomonadota bacterium | reverse complement strand
GAACGCCAGCGGCAGGCTGGGATCGTACTTGCCGGTCTCGATCGCGTTGATGGTCTGCCGCGACACCGCCAGCCGCTCACCCAGATCCGCCTGCGACCAGCCCTGCTCGCCGCGCAGTTCGCGCAGGCTGTTATTCATGCCGCGCACACACCGACCAGGCCAGAGAGAACTTCACGGCGTCTCGTCGCCGCCTTCGGGGCGCCTGCGCCGCAGGGCAACCAACACCAAAGCCCCCAGCACCAGCCCTGCCGCCGTCCCGCAAAGCATGCCCAACTGGCCGTCGCCCAGCTGGTGGCGTCCGAATCCGGCAATGGCGAGCAGCAGCAGCGCTGCCAGCAGCAGCCGCCAGTGCCGACCGGGGCTGCCCGCGCACAGCACGTCGCCGCTGACGCCATAGCGCCGGCCGGCCCAGCTGCGTCCGCCGGCATACAGCACCATCAGCAGCGGCCAGACCCCGATCAGGATGCTGCCGTCGAGCCTGACGACGCCGGCGGCGGCAAGGAAGCCGCCGATCAGGCTCAGCGAGCTCACCGCGGTGGCCGCGATCGCCAGACCGATCAGGTGGATGCGCTGCTCCAGCTCGTCGCCGCCCAGCACCAGCCGCACCATCGCGCGCACCACGAACAGCACCGGCAGCACCGGCAACACCGCCAGCACGACCTTCAGCAGCTCGCTGTGCACGCGCGGCAGCAGCGGCCACAGCAGCAACATGATCAGCACATAGGCCGTCATCGCGGGCCAGAACTCGCGCTGGTAACGCTGGTGAACCGGGCGACGCTGCTGCATGGGATTCTCCGGCTGGCTGTGTCAAGCGACCTTGACTATTGCAGCGTAAAGAATCCTCCCGGCAGATGTCAAGCTCGCTTTACATAAAGTGCCGTTTGTGTGCGGTACATCCCGTTTCCACGTGAGGATCGGGTGACGGCCAGCCGTAAAAGGTGACGCAGTTCGCACATTTCAATGGCATAATTTGTCGGGAATGCCCTACAAACCCCGGTCGCACTAGACGCCTTGCCGCCACTACGAGCGACGGCGAAGCCGTACGCGACACTCAGTCTGGGCCTTGTTGCTACAAGAGGCCGGGGTTTGGCACACCGCTTGCTTCGATCACGCCACAAGCCAAAAGTGTGACGGCGAACACTTTTTGACCCACCGAACGCCGCAACAACCCTGCCCGTCATCTCCAGCAGAAATTAAAGGAAATCCGCATGAAAAAGACCCTACTCTCCGCTGTCATGATTGCCAGCTTCGGCATCGCAGCGCTGGCCTCGCAGAGCGCCCGCGCCGTCGACGGCACCATCACGTTTACCGGCAAGGTGGTCGCCAACTCTTGCGCGTTCAAGGTCAACGGTGGCGGTTCCACCAATACGGTCGTGTTGCCGGTCGTCTTCACCACGGCATTGGGCGCCGCCGGCAATGTGGCAGGAAACACGGCCTTCACGATCACCGCCACCGGCTGCGACCCCAACCTGGCCAGCGTGCAGGCGTATTTCACCAGCACTGCCAACGTCGATACAGGCACTGGCAACCTGAAAAACGCCGGCTCGGCGACCAATGTGCAGGTGCAGCTGCTGAACGGCACGAACAACACCGTCATGCCACTGAACGCCGCCAGCGCCACCGCGCAGAACTCGCCGGTCGGTACCCTCGTGGGTAATGCCGCCACGATGAACTATTCGGCCCGGTACATTGCTGTCGGCGGCGCCGCGACCGCGGGCCTGGTGACCACCAGCGTGGATTACACGATCAACTATCTGTAATTGCCTATCCGTTGCGCTGCGGCCAATATCTCTGCAGGCCGCAGCGCACGGCTGAAGCACATTGCAATGCACTGATCGCCAACAGGGTATCTCGATGAAAAGCTTTATCTGGGCCGTCAGTGCGGGTCTGATAGCGCTCGCCCTGATGGTCAGTGCCGCGCATGCCAGCGTGGTGATCGGCGGCACCCGCGTCATATTTCCGGCGCAGGACGGCGAGGTCACCGTCCGCCTGACCAACCAGGGTGACGGTCCGGCGCTGATCGAGGCGTGGATCGACCGCGGCAACCCCCAATCCACCCCGGACAAGGCCGACGCGCCGTTCCTGATCACGCCGCCGCTGTTCCGCATGGAGGCGCACAAGGACCAGAGCCTGCGCATCATCGCGACACAGGCTCCCCTGCCGACCGATCACGAATCGCTGTTCTGGCTGAACGTGCTCGAGGTGCCGCCCAAGCCCACCGGGCCGCAGATGGCGGGCAAGAATCTGCTGCAATTCGCGATACGTTCGCGCCTCAAGCTGTTCTATCGCCCGGCCCATCTCCCGGGTGATCCGCTCACCGCGCCGAGGCAAGTCACCTGGAAAGTCGTGGCGGCGAGCCCGGGCTACGCGCTGGAATTGCATAACCCCACGCCCTACTACATCACCTTTACCGCCGTGTCGGTGGACGTGGGCGACAAGCACTACGTGGCTGACACCGGCATGGTTGCCCCGCTCGGCACGTTACGCGTGGCGGTGAAGGGCCTGACGCAAGCGCCACCGGTCGGCACGCCTGTCACATTCAGCACGATCAACGACTATGGCGCGCTGACTACCAGCAAGGGCGCCCTGTCGCCATGAAGCCGCGATTCGCCACACGCCCGGCGGCATCGCCGCGCAGGCGTGTGGCGTGCGGCAATACCCTGCTGTGCGCTGCCATTGCTGTCGCACTCTTTCCCGGCCCAGCGCGTGCTGCTGCCGCCAGTGGTGTCGACGCGGCAGCCTCGGGTGTGGACGCAAGTGGCGCGGATGCGCAGTTCGACCGTAGCCTGCTGTCGGGTGCCGGCGACAACACGACGGATCTCTCCCGCTTCGAGCATGCAAACCCGGTGCTACCGGGCAGCTACAACACCGACCTCTATCTCAACGGGGCATGGGTCGGTCGCACCGAAGTGCGCTTCGACGCCGTGGGAGAGACCAGCGCAGCGCCGTGCGTCGACCGCAAGTTGCTCGACCAATTGGGTTTGCGGCCGGAGAAGGTGCCTGCCCAGATCATGGCCAGGTTGCACGATCCGAAGGCCTGCGTGGGCATCGGCAGCATCATTCCCGGTGCCACCATGACCTTCGACATGCCCAATCTGCGACTGGACACCAGCGTGCCACAGGCCTTTCTGGGCGAGATGCCGCGCGGGTACGTCAGTCCGCAATACTGGGACGCCGGCGTTCCGGCGGCGCTGCTGAATTACAACTTCAATACCTACCAGACCAGCAACCAGGGACAACGCCAGACTTCCGCATACCTGGGTCTGAACGCCGGATTCAATCTTGGGCAATGGCATTTTCGCCACGATTCCAGCTACAACTGGCAATCAGCTGTCAGCGGTGCTCCGGCACGCCAGCAGTGGCGGAACATCGACAGCTACGTACGGCGTGATCTGCCGTCGCTACGCTCGCAGCTGACCGTAGGCGATACCTATACCGACGGTCAGGTATTCGACAGTTTCAGCCTGCGCGGCGTGCAGCTGGCGACCGATGACCGCATGTTGCCAGACTCCCTGCGCGGCTATGCTCCGGTCGTGCGAGGCATCGCCAATACCAATGCCATGGTCACCATCCGCCAGAATGGCGTGCAGATTTATCAGACCACAGTGGCTCCCGGACCGTTCACCATCAATGACCTTTACCCGACTGGCTACGGTGGAAGTCTCGATGTAACGGTGACGGAGGCGGATGGCCGCACGCGTACTTTCTCCGTCCCGTATGCCTCCGTGGCCCAGTTGCTGCGGCCCGGCATCACCCGCTTCGATGCAGCGGTCGGCAAGCTGCGCAATTTCTCGCTGCTGCACACCCCTGATGTGGCACAGGCGACCGTGCAGCACGGCTTCAGCAATCTGCTGACCGGCTACGTCGGGATCCAGGCTGCGCAAGGCTACGCCGCGCTGTTGCTCGGCAGCGCCGTGAATACGTCGGTTGGCGCATTCGCGCTCGATGTCACTGAGGCACACACAAACATCCCGGGCTTCTCCTCGCACGCTGGCCAGAGCATGCGCATCAGTTTCAGCAAGCTGCTTCCGCAAACCAATACCTCGCTTTCGGTCGCCGCCTACCGCTACTCGACTGCCGGTTATCTCAGCCTGACGGATGCCGCGCTGGCACGGGATTACGCGCGCCGCGGCCTCAACCCCTTTACCTATGTCGTGCCTGCCGCGGTGTCCACCATCAACGGGATACCGGTCCGCACCCTACTGACGCCAGCGCAACAGGCCGCGCTTTCGGGCAATTTCTACAATCCTGCCATCAATGGCATGGCGCTCGAACGGCAGCGCAGCCGGTTCGATCTCACATTGAATCAGCGCCTCGGGCAACACGGCGGCTCGTTCTATGCGAATGCATCTCTGCGCAACTACTGGAATCGTGCAGGCACCGACACGCAGTTCCAGATCGGCTACAACAATTCGTTTCGTGGCGTGAGCTACGGTATCTCCGCGACGCGCACGCGCAACCCACTGGGGCGCTATGACAACGAATACTTCGCCAGCATCAGCGTGCCCCTTGGCGATGGGCCGCACGCCCCTTCACTGAGCCTCAATCTCACAGACAGCGGCACTGGCGGATCACAGGAACAGGCCATGCTCAACGGCTCTGCCGGCGCCGACAACCAGTTCAACTATGGCGCTAGCGGGTCGCACAGCAGCGGCTCCACGGGCAACGCGGGCAGCATCAATGGCGGCTACCGCAGCCCTTACGCGGTATTCAACGCCAGCTACGGCATGGGCAGCGGATATTCACAGGCCTCGTTGGGCATAAGCGGTGCCGTGGTTGCGCACCCGGGCGGAGTCACCCTTGGTCAGCCAATGGGCGAGA
This sequence comes from Pseudomonadota bacterium, assembly GCA_021793575.1. GTDB lineage: Bacteria > Pseudomonadota > Gammaproteobacteria > Xanthomonadales > Rhodanobacteraceae > Rhodanobacter. The sequence continues at coordinate 15,662 of JAJYSM010000053.1, read as the reverse complement.
CTGCGGCGATCGTTTACGTGCCGCACGGCCAAGGCGCGTATTTGAACAATGCTGCCGGCGCACGCATCGACCGCTTCGGTTATGCCTTGGTACCGTATCTCACACCATACAGCCTCAACACCATTCAGATCGATCCGAAGGGGTTATCCCTGGACGTGCAACTTGACGCTACAAGCACCCAGGTCGCACCCTATGCTGGCGCATTGGTCATGTTGAAATTCAAGACCAAAAATGGCCGCACGATCATTTTGCGGGCCCGTCTCCCTGATGGCAAAACACTTCCATTCGGCGCGGAAGTATTCAACGAGAAAGGCGTTTCCATGGGCCTCGTAGGCCAGAATGGAGAAATCCTGGCTCGCGGTGTCAACCAGTCAGGAAAGCTTACGGCGCAATGGCAAGATGAAAATGGCGCAGCGCAATCCTGCTCACTTGGTTATCAGCTGAAACCGAAGATCCAGCAGAAAGAAGCGGTGAAGCAATACGAAGTCATAAGCACCGTTTGCTCGCAACCCGCCGCCAACACGCTTGTCACCCGGAGCGGCGCATGAAGTCCGATCGTTTTGCGCGGTATCTCGCTCGGGCGGCGCAAGGTACCTTGCTTGCTGTTGCACTGCTGATCCTGGCGCTGCGGCCGGCCTCCGCGCAGCAATCGCCGGCCTGCACCGCCTCACCGAAGAATGCCGCCATCTCCATTCCCCCCGTCAGCATTGCCCCGGGCGCAAGCAACGGCAAGATCGGGCAGCCATCGCCTCCGGTAACGGTAAGCATCGACTGCCTGCAGGCCTTCAACAGCACGCCGAACTATTACGACAATTTCACCCTGCAAACCGGCCAATTGGCTCCCCTGGACCAGACCAATACCCCACCCGGTGGCAGCGGCATCTTGCTGCAAACCAATGTGCCGGGGATCGACGTATGGCTTACCGCGACGCCGACGCAGGCCAGCAGCGGCAACAACGGCCCCAACGGCACTCTTGGATGGGCTATCGGCACGGTTCAATGTGATTTCGGCGGCTATCAGCTGAACTGCAATCCCAATCCCATCTCGACGAGATTCACCGCGCAACTGGTCAAGACCGGACCGGTCTCTCCAGGCACGATTAGCAATCTCAAAATCTTGCAGTTTTTCGATACCGATAGTGCACCCAATCAATACTTAACCTACAGCGGCGCCTCCAATGCTTACGGAACCTTGACCCTGAATCCGGTGACCGTGTCGATGAGCACGTGCAACGTGACAGCGGGCTCCAGCAACATCAATGTGATCTTGCCGACGATCGCCACCAACGCCTTGCCGGGAGCCGGCTCGGTAGCTGGTCGGACACCCTTCATCATCCAGTATTCGTGCCCCGTGGGATGGTCGCTTTACATGACCATGAGCACCACCCGTCCAGCGGTCGCCACCGGAGTCATCCTCTCGGCAGCAACGTGTACACAGGGGACATCGGCGTCCAACATCGGTATCCAGGTGCTGCAAAACAACCTGCAACCGGTTCAATTCGACGTCGCGCAGCCGCTTGGAAACTCCCCCAACGGGCTGTTGACGCTGAACTATTATGCCCAGTACTACGCTACCGGCTCTCCTACGGGCCCAGGTCCAGTGTGTGGAACGGGTACATTCACGATGTCCTACCAGTAGGTTTTGCAGAACACCGACGCCGCCAAGGTGCCGCTTCGACGGCTAATTGAAGGTCTGCGTGACAAGCTTGGCAGCGGGGGCTCCAACGCCTGCCATCGTAACGTAGCCATTGAAATAGGCCAGCAGCTGATCGTTCTTTGTCGCACCATCGAGCGCCGTCACAGTCACCTTGTAGGTTTCGCCGGAACCCGCCGGTGCTGTGGAGTTGCCGCAGGCGAACTCCCGCGATGCCGGTCCGGGACGGGTAGAGATCGATTGCGCGGACTCGGCGGAGATACTGGCAACCGTGCAAGTAGGCGTGACGATCGAGCCCGAAAACACGATCCGCCCATTCGCGGCCCTCGCGCTCGACGTGCCGAAGATCATGGCAAATACGCAACCTGCCAAGACGGTGCAAAACTGACCTGTCATGCCGTTCTCCTTGCAGCGCCCGCAAAATCAACGGGTGCTTGAAGGTGCCTTCGGCCGGAACATGCCGACCTTTACAGGTTCTGCTTGGGCATGTCATGCAATTGTGAGCCTGCTCACACTTCAACGTGTGAACAGGCCGTTGCAGGCTCTGGTTCCGGCTGAAGCGAACATGGAAGCAGCGGCGATAACAGTGAATGAACAATTGAACTTTGCAGTCGCGGCATGAACTGGCGGCAAGCGCTGCCTGATACCGGTATCGGCGCGTGATCGCCTAACTTTATCAGCGCGACGAAATGTACTTCTCGCGGCGGATCTGCGGCACCGGCAGGCCGTAGCCCTTGAGCGCCTCGAAGGCGGCGTCGACCATGTTGGGGTTGCCGCACAGGTAGGCGATGTCGCGATCAGGATGCGGTCCCAGTTCGGCCAGCACATGCTGCACGTGGCCGCTGCGATCGGTCGCGCGCGGCTGGCGGCTGAGGCAGCCGTGGAAGGTGAAGCCAGGGTGGCACTGCGCAAACGCCTCGAACTCCGCGTCGTATAGCAGTTCGGCCTCGCTGCGCGCGCCGTACAGCAGCACCACCTGGCGGTCGCCGTGCGCCAGCAGCTTTTCGATCTGCGGCAGCATCGCGCGGTACGGGGTGACGCCGGTGTCGGTGACCAGCAGCAGGTAATCTGGGTGGGTGTCGGTGGCCTGCAGACAAAACGGCCGTACGGGCTGCTGGCGTCGATAACCCCACCGCGCGGGAGCTCGCCGAGCAGTTTTGTCGCAGCGCCGCCCTCGACGTAATTGACCGCGATCTCGATGCGGGGCACCAGCGAGGAACCATCGAACCTCAGAGGTTAGATTGAGTTTTTGCGACTTGGCCGGCACGGCAAAGCAGCACAAGCCATGGCCGAGAGCAGGTGCAGTCAGCGATGTCGTGTTCGATAGGCATTTGACCGTATCGCCGATAAAGATGCTTCGACGCCGCATTGCGCGGCGCTACGTTCCAAGCCCGCGCGCAGCCAGTTCGAGATGCGGAAGTTGTCGCACCGCGCTTGCCGCCTCGATCAGTGCGCGCTTCTCATCGTCGGTCAACAACTGAAGGTCACCCCCCTCGAACCACGTCATGGCCTTGAGGCTTTCGCTCGGCTGAAAGGCATTGCCGAACATCGCCTTCGCAACGGCGAGGCCGAGACTGAGATCGTTCCCAGCCTTCAGCATGGCGGCAATGTCCTGGTAATCCTTGGCCTCAACCCGCTGCAGTAAAACCTTGAGCTTGGTCGCCATGAGGTCGTCCAGCGAAGCCACCTGTAGCGTGCCGTCGTCCGTCGTTTCCGGGGTGGCGTACCGACCGAAATCGATTGCCCCGAAGAACGACAGCTTGACGTAGCTGTTCGGCATTTCCACGTCGGGCACATTGAAGGTAAGCGTATCTGGTCTGTCTTGCAGCACGACAGCACGCGGGATGAACGGGAACGCCGCCCTCAGCGTATCCCGGTCAAGCGGCCTCTCCGTGAAGAAGTCGAAATCGACCGACTGACGATGCCCCAGCCGCAGCGCGATGGCGGTGCCTCCGTACAACACGAAGCCGAGTCCGGGCGCCGGACGAAGCTCCGGCCAGAGACGTCGTTGACTCTCAGGCAGGATCGACAGGTGCGGGGTGAATGCCCCGCTCATCCCAGCCGGCGTTTCGGCAGGGGCGGCAGCGCGCCCGGCTTCGCCATGCCGAGGCGGTAGTGCCAGTACGCCCACGAGCGTTCGTTGAACTGCCCGATTTCGGCGTGTCTCAGCACCCGGCGCAGGCGATCATCGCCAAGCTGTTCCGAAAGCGCCAGCAGATCGTCGTAATCGCCCATGTTCATGGTCTGCGCGATGACGCGCTCCGGTATGAGTGCGGCTTCACCGGGTGCCTTCCACCAGACGTATTTGACGGCGAGCCTGTACAGCAGCAAAGGATCAAGTTGCCCTGTCGCCATGACGATAGCCCACGCGAAACACCCGTTCTCATTGTACTTGAAAGCAGGCCCATCGACGTGGGAAACGCCAGCCACAATCCTACTTGCGGATTGCCTCAGCGTGACGAGATGTACTTCTCGCGGCGGATCTGCGGCACCGGCAGGCCGTAGCTCTTGAGTGCCTCGAAGGCGGCGTCGACCATGTTGGGGTTGCCGCACAGGTAGGCGATGTCGCGATCGGGGTGCGGCCCCAGTTCGGCCAGCACGTGCTGCACGTGGCCGCTGCGATCGGTCGGGCGCGGCACCGCACGCGGCTGGCGGCTGAGGCAGCCGTGGAAGGTGAAGCCAGGGTGGCACTGCGCAAACGCCTCGAACTCCGCGTCGTACAGCAGTTCGGCCTCGCTGCGCGCGCCGTACAGCAGCACCACCTGGCGGTCGCCGTGCGCCAGCAGCTTTTCGATCTGCGGCAGCATCGCGCGGTACGGGGTGACGCCGGTGCCGGTGGCCAGCAGCAGGTAGCGCGGATGAGTGTCGCTCGGCTGCAGGCAGAAGCGTCCGTACGGGCCGCTGGCGTCGATGCTGCCGCCATGCGTCAGTTCGCCCAGCAAGCGGGTGGCGGCGCCGCCTTCCACGTAGCTCACCGCGATCTCGATGCGCTGCACCGGGGACACGCCGTCACCCACGGTCGCCACCGAATAGCTGCGCTTGGTGGCCGCGCCGTCGTCGTAGTGGAAATGCACCTGCAGAAACTGCCCCGGCTGGAACACCAGCGGCTGGCCATCCACGCGTTCGAACACCAAGTGGCGCACACCGGGTGCGAGCATGACGCTGTCGACGAGGCGCAGCGGAAAGTGGTCGGCCATGGCGATTCCGGAAACGGTGAGTGCACCCGGCAGCTCGGGCGGCGACAGCAGGCCCGCTATGATAGGTTGCTGTGCTTTATCGACCAAGCCGTCCTGCTACGGCGCCGCCCCGCACGGCGCGCCGGAGCCTGCCGCAGATTCCCTCTCTTTGGCATCGCCCATGACTTCAGCACCCGCACTCGTCGTCGACAACCTGCGCAAGACCTACGGCAACGGCGTCGAGGCCCTCAAGGGCATTTCGCTGACCGTGCAGCCCGGTGATTTCTTCGCCCTGCTCGGGCCCAACGGTGCCGGCAAATCCACTCTGATCGGCATTCTCTCCTCGCTGGTGAACTCCAGCGGCGGCGATGCCCGGGTGTTCGGCGTGTCGGTGAACCGACAGCGCGGTGAGGCGATGAAGCTGATCGGGCTGGTGCCGCAGGAGATCAACTTCAATCAGTTCGAGAAGCCGTTCGACATTTGCGTCAACCAGGCGGGCTTCTATGGCATCCCGCGCAGGATCGCCGCCGAACGGGCGGAGAAATACCTCAACGAGCTGCGCCTGTGGGACAAGGCGCAGGATCAGGCGCGCATGCTCTCCGGCGGCATGAAGCGGCGCCTGATGATCGCCCGCGCGATGATGAACGAACCGCGGCTGCTGATCCTCGACGAGCCCACCGCCGGCGTCGACATCGAGGTGCGCCGCTCGATGTGGCAGTTCGTCAATGCGATCAACGCGGCTGGCACCACGGTGATCCTGACCACGCATTACCTGGAGGAGGCCGAGTCGCTGTGTCGCAACATCGCCATCATCGACCACGGCAGCATCATCGAGAACACCAGCATGAAACGCCTGCTGGCGACGCTGGACGTGGAGACCTTCGTGCTGGACGTGGCGGCGATGCCGGCCGAGCTGCCGCAGCTGCCCGGGGTCACCCTGCGCCGCACCGACGAACACACGCTGGAGGCCGAGATGGCCCGCTCGCACGACCTCAACTCGCTGTTCGCGGCGCTGTCCGCGCACGGCATCATGGTGACTTCGATGCGCAACAAGACCAACCGGCTGGAGGAACTGTTCGTGCGGCTGGTCGAACATGGCCGCAACGATCCCGCGCGCAACGGGCAGGAGCAGGCCGCATGAGCAACGCCGCTACCAACCTGGTCGCGCTGCACACCATCGTGCGGCGCGAGATCGTGCGCATCATGCGCATCTGGACGCAGACGCTGATCCCGCCGGCGATCACCATGACGCTGTACTTCGTGATCTTCGGCAAGCTGATCGGCAGCCGCATCGGTGCCATCGAGGGCGGCTTCACCTACATGCAGTACATCGTGCCGGGGCTGGTGATGATGAGCATCATCACCAACAGCTACGGCAACATCTCCAGCTCGTTCTTCGGCGCCAAGTTCCAGCGCTCGGTGGAGGAGATGCTGGTGTCGCCGATGCCGAACTGGGTGATCCTGCTCGGCTACGTCGCCGGCGCGGTGGCGCGCGGCCTGGTGGTGGGCGTGCTGGTGCTGCTGATCGCGCTGTTCTTCACCTCGCTGCATGTGGTGCACCCGGTCATCACCTTCCTCTCGGTGCTGCTGGGCGCCACGATCTTTTCGCTGGCCGGCTTCGTCAACGCGGTGTACGCGAAGAAGTTCGACGACATCGCGCTGGTGCCCACCTTCGTGCTGACGCCGCTTACGTACCTCGGCGGCGTGTTCTATTCGGTCAACATGCTGGGCGAGCCGTGGCAGGCGATCTCGCGGGTAAACCCGATCCTGTACATGGTCAACGCGTTCCGTTTCGGCGTACTCGGCATCAGCGACGTGGGCATCGGCACGGCGTTCGTGGTGATGCTGGCGTTCGTGACGGGGCTGTCGGTACTGGCGCTGCAGCTGCTCAAGCGGGGCGTCGGGCTGCGTTCCTGACGCCCGCGCTCCCACGCAGGCGCTCGCGCCAGGATCCGTCGCATGCTCGACATTCTCTATCAGGACGACGCGCTGGTCGCGGTGAACAAGCCGGCCGGGCTGGCCGTGCACCGCTCGCTCATGGTGGGCAACGCCGAGGCGTTCCTGATCGACCAGCTGCGCGATCAGCTCGGCGGCAGCGTGCATCTGGCGCACCGGCTGGATCGCGCCACCAGCGGCGTGCTGCTGATCGCGCGCTCGCGCGAGGTGGCCGCCGCGCTGGGCGAGCAGTTCATGGGGCGAAATGTGCGCAAGCACTACCTCGCGGTGGTGCGCGGCTGGCCGGAGCCGGGCGCGGGGCTGATCGACTACGCGCTGCCCGGCTCGCGCGACACCGGCCCGCGCCGCGAGGCACGCACGCACTATCAGCGGCTGGCCACGGTCGAAGTGCCGCTCGCGCTGGGACGCTATCCACAGCAACGCTATGCGCTGCTGCTGGCCTCGCCCGAGAGCGGCCGTTTCCGGCAGATTCGCAAGCATCTGGCGCACATCCATCACCCGGTGATCGGCGATTGCCAGCACGGTCGCGGCGACCACAATCGCCTGTACAAGCAGCACTTCGGCTGCCATCGGATGCTCCTGCACGCGTGGCAGCTGCAGCTTGTGCATCCGCTCGACGACCGGCCGCTGCGCATCGAGGCGCCGCTGGACCAGGCTTACCGGGCGCTGCTCGAACGCTTCGGCTGGACGCCGCCGCCAGGCCTCGCGGCGGCGGATGCTGCGGCGCACACCGGGGCCGCCACACACGCCCGCTAGACTGCGCCGATGTTGATCGTCAGCCCCAGCCTCAGCCTGCCCGAATCGGAACTGATCGAACGCTTCCTGCGCGCCGACGGCCCCGGTGGCCAGCACGTGAACCGCACCGAAAGCGCGGTGGAGCTGCGCTTTGACGTGCTCGGCTCGCCCTCGCTGCCGGAGGAAGTGCGCGAGCGCCTGCTGGCGCGGCGCGACCGCCGGCTCACCGGCGAGGGCGTGCTGGTGATCCAGGGTCGGCGCTTTCGCGATCAGGCACGCAACCGTGACGACGTGCGCGAGCGGCTGGCCGAGCTGATCCGCGCGGTGCTGCTGCCGCCGAAGCGGCGCGTCGCCACCCGGCCCACGCGCGCCTCGAAGGAGCGGCGGCTGGTCGGCAAACAGCAGCGCGGCCAGATCAAGCTGGCTCGCTCGCGCAAACCGGAGCTTGAATGAGCCGCCGCATCCCGCGACCCGACCAACTGCCGCCGCAGATGCCGCACCTGCGCGACGGCTGGCAGCGCCGACTTTGCCGCGCCGCGCTGCGCGCAGCCGGCTGGAGTCTGGCGGGGGAGTTTCCCGATATGCCCAGGGCGGTACTGATCGTGGCGCCGCATTCGTCCTGGTGGGACGGCTTCTGGGGCCTGCTGTTGAAGGTGGCGATCGGCGCCGAAGTCCACTTCATGGGCAAGCAGGAGTTGTTTGGCGGGCCGCTCGGCGGCCTGCTGCGACGGCTCGGCGGCATGCCGGTGGATCGCTTTGCCACTGGCGGCGTGGTCGGGCAGATGGTCGACCATTTCCAACAGCGCCAAAGCTTCTGGCTTGGCATCGCGCCGGAAGGCACGCGCAAGCCGGTGACGCGTTGGCGCAGCGGCTTCTGGCACATCGCGCACGCGGCTGGCGTACCGATCCTGCCGGTGTATTTCCACTATCCCGACAAGATGATTGGCGTGGGTCAACCGCTTGAGACCAGCGACGACATCGAAGCCGACCTCGCCCGCCTGCGCGCGTTCTATGCGCCGTACAAGGGCAAGCATCGCGACGTGTGAACCTGCTGCTCGGGTTCAGCGCTGCGAATGTCCCGACTCGTCATAGTCGCGATGGGTCAGCAGGCCGGGACGGATCAGGTCGACGAAGGCGCGCGCCTCGGTGCTGAGAAACTTGCCCTTGCGCATCACCACGCCGTAGCTGCGCTGCGGAAAATACTGCTTCATGTTGCGCACCGCGAGCCGGCCGTGATCGGCCTCGGTGAGACAGATGCCGGTGACGATCGAAATGCCCAGCCCCATCGCCACGTATTCCTTGATCACGTCCCAGCCACCCACCTCGATCGCGACGTGGTACGGCACCTGCCGCTGCTGGAACACCAGATCCACCATGCGGTAGGTGGACAGCCGCTGCGGCGGCAGGATCAGCCCGTATGGCGACAGGTCCTCCAGCGTGACTTTTTCCTTCGCCGCCAGCGGATGATCGGTTGGCATGATCAGCATCGGATCGTAGTGATGCACCGGCGCCCAAGCGATGTCGTTCGGCACGTCGAGCATCGAGCCCACGGCAAAGTCGGCCTGATCGGCGCGCAGCAGCGCCAGGCCGTCCTTGCCGGTGACGTTTTCCAGCTGCAGCTGCACCGCGGGAAAGCGCTCGCGGTAGCGGCGCACCAGTTCGGGCAGCAGGTACTGGATGGTCGAGCTGCCGGCGGCAATCGTGAGACGGCCGCCCTGCAGGCCTTTCACGCGGGCCTGGAAATCACGGTCCAGCGTGTCCCAGTCTTCCACCAGCGGTCGCGCCAGCTCGTACAGCACCTCGCCGGCATCGGTGAGATTGATGCGACGGCGGCGGCGCTCGAGCAGGCTCATGCCCAGTTCGCGCTCCAGCGCCTGCAGCAGCAGGCTGATCGACGGCTGCGACAGGTACAGCGCCTCGGCCGCGCGGGTCAGCGTGCCCAGCTTGACCACGCTGACGAAGGCCCGCAGCTGCTTGTGGCGGTTGCCCTTGTAGTAAAAGCGCCCCCCGGCTTCGGTCGACGGCGCGCTGTCTGCACGTTTTTTTGCTGCAGTGCGACGTGATGTTTTTGACCGTTTCAACGGCTCATCGGTGGTTTTCATGTCCAAGTTTCAATGATTTACATAATGTATGTAGTTTGCTCATAGTAATGATTGAAACATTCACTTTGTCAAATATAGCATTTGTCACTAGCTTCGGGACTCCAACGAGAACGGAGCAAGCTCATGGCAGTACCGCGGGAACGAATCGCGATCGGGGCAATCGAGGTGCATGCCGATAGCGCCGGTTACGAGGCCATCCTGACGCCGGAAGCGCTGGGCTTTCTGGCCCAGTTGCACCGCCGTTTCGATGCCCCCAGGCAGCAGTTGCTGCTGGCGCGGCGCGCGCGCCAGGCGGCCTGCGATGCCGGGGCGCTGCCGGATTTCCGCGCCGACACCGCCGCGATCCGCACCTCGGACTGGACCGTGGCGCCGATTCCGGCAGCGTTGCAGGATCGCCGCGTCGAGATCACTGGCCCGGTCGAACGCAAGATGATCATCAACGCGCTGAATTCCGGCGCCAAGGTGTTCATGGCCGACTTCGAGGATTCCTCCGCGCCCACCTTCGCCAATCAGCTGGACGGTCAGATCAACCTGCGCGATGCGGTCGCCGGGCAGATCGAATACAGCACTCCGGACGGCCGGCATTACCGCGTCGGCGACCAGCCGGCGGTGCTGGTTGTGCGCCCGCGCGGCTGGCATCTGGGCGACCGGCATTTCAGCGTGGACGGCGCCACGATGGCCGGCTCGCTGGTGGATTTCGGCCTGTTCGCCTTCCACAACGCCGCCGCGCTGCAGGCGCGCGATCGCGGCCCGTATTTCTATCTGCCCAAACTCGAAGCGATGGAGGAAGCCGCGCTGTGGGATGCGGTGATGGCGTTCGCCGAGAACGCCTTGCAGCTGCCCACCGGCTGCATGAAGGCCACCGTACTGATCGAGACGCTGCCGGCCGCGTTCCAGATGGACGAGATCCTGCACGCCCTGCGCGGGCGGGTGGTTGGCCTCAACTGCGGCCGCTGGGACTACATCTTCTCGTACCTGAAAACCCTGCGCGGTCACCGCGACCGCCTGCTGCCGGAGCGCGGCCAGGTGCTGATGACAGTGCCGTTTCTGCAGGCCTACTCCGAGCTGCTGATCAAGACCTGCCACCGCCGCGGCGCGTTCGCGATGGGCGGCATGGCGGCGCAGATTCCGATCAAGGGCGACGAGGCGGCGAACGAGGCCGCACTGGCCAAGGTGCGCGCCGACAAGCTGCGCGAGGTGCAGGCCGGCCACGACGGCACGTGGGTCGCGCACCCGGCGCTGGTGCCGGTGGCGCAGGCGATCTTCGATGAATACATGCCGGCGCCGAACCAGCTGGATCGCCTGCGCGAAGACGTCAGCGTGACGCGCGAGCAGCTGCTGACCGCACCGAATGGCACGATCAGTCGCAGCGGCTTCGACAACAACGTCGAGGTGTGCCTGCGCTACACCGCCGCATGGCTGGGCGGACTCGGCTGCGTGCCGATCCACCACCTGATGGAGGACGCCGCCACCGCCGAGATCGCCCGGGCGCAGCTGTGGCAATGGCTGCATCACGGCGGGCTGGAGTTCCCCGATCACGCGCCGATCGACCTGGCGCTGTTCGATCACGCGCTGGCCACCCACGTACACCGCCTGCGCGCCAGCCAGCACCCCGGCGCCGCCCGCGCCGACGATGCCGCCGCGCTGTTGTCCGCATTGACCCATGCCGACCAGCTCGGTGATTTCCTCACCCTGCCTGCCTACGAAAAGCTTGCCTGAAACCACCTCCCAACGGTGGGAGCGACTTCAGTCGCGATGCGCTTGACCTCTATGTCACATCAAAACAAGAGCATCGCGACTGAAGTCGCTTCCACTTCGGAACTTCCATCACGGAGCCACATCATGAAGAACACGCTGCCCACCGCCGAACAGATCACGCTGGACTGGAACAACAACCCGCGCTGGGCCGGCATCCAGCGCAACTACAGCGCCGCCGACGTGGTGCGCCTGCGCGGCACCGTCGGCATCGAGCACTCGCTGGCCCGCCGCGGTGCCGAGCGGCTGTGGAAATCGCTGCACCAGGAGGACTTCGTCAACGCGCTCGGCGCACTCACCGGCAACCAGGCGATGCAGCAGGTGAAGGCCGGCCTGCAGGCGATCTACCTCAGCGGCTGGCAGGTCGCCGCCGACGCGAATGTCGCCGGCGAGATGTATCCGGACCAGTCGCTGTACCCGGCCAACTCGGTGCCGCTGGTGGTGAAGAAGATCAACAACACCCTGCTGCGCGCCGATCAGCTGCATCACGCCGAGGGCAACGACGCCACCGACTGGATGGTGCCGATCGTGGCCGACGCCGAGGCCGGCTTTGGCGGCGTGCTGAACGCGTTCGAGCTGATGAAGTCGATGATCGAGGCCGGCGCCGCCGGCGTGCACTTCGAGGACCAGCTGGCCTCGGTGAAGAAGTGCGGCCACATGGGCGGCAAGGTGCTGGTGCCAACCCGCGAGGCGGTGGACAAGCTCAACGCCGCGCGCCTGGCCGCCGACGTCTGCGGCGTGCCGACCCTGCTGGTGGCGCGCACCGACGCCGACGCCGCCGACCTGCTGACCTCCGACATCGACGCCAACGACACCCCGTTCATCACCGGCGAGCGCACGGTGGAGGGCTTCTACAAGGTGCGCCCCGGGCTCGACCAGGCGATCAGCCGCGGCCTCGCCTACGCCCCCTACGCCGACCTGATCTGGTGCGAGACCAGCAAGCCGAATCTGGACGACGCGCGCCGCTTCGCCGCGGCGATCCACGCGAAGTTCCCCGGCAAGCTGCTGGCCTACAACTGCTCGCCCAGCTTCAACTGGAAAAAGAACCTGGACGACGCCACCATCGCCAGCTTTCAGAAAGAGCTGGGCGCGATGGGCTACAAGTTCCAGTTCATCACGCTGGCCGGCTTCCACAGCCTCAACTACGGCATGTTCGACCTGGCGCACGGCTACGCGCGCCGCCAGATGAGCGCCTTCGTCGAGCTGCAGGAGAAGGAGTTCGCCGCCGCCGACCGCGGCTTCACCGCAGTGAAACACCAGCGCGAGGTGGGCACCGGTTATTTCGATGCGGTCACCCAGGCGATCCAGCAGGGCCAGTCCTCGACCACCGCGCTGACCGGCTCCACCGAGGAGGCCCAGTTCGCCCGTCACGCGGCGGCCTGAGCTTGCGACAATAAGTGGGAGCGACTTCAGTCGCGATGCTGTTGCTTTGATGCAGTTTGAGAGCAACAGCATCGCGACTGAAGTCGCTCCCACGCAGCCGCTCCCGCATCGCCGATTCAGGCGTGCGCCGGCGGCACCAGTGCGATCACCAGCCAGCCCGGTCGCGGCTCCAGCTCGCGCCTGGTCGAGGCCACCTGCAGGATTGCCCTTTTCCTCCACGCCGAACATCAGCACCGTGCGGGAGCTGCACTGCTCGATGAAATGCGGCCAGTCGAACGTGGCGGTGCGCCCGATCGACTTGATCCGCCAGCCCGCTTGAAGCAGCTGTGCGATCGGCCAGCTCAGGCATGCCACCAGATGCGCCGCCAGCGCTGGTAGTACAGGATGGTTACCGCGCCGTAGCTGGCCAGCCCGCGCCCGACGCGTCCAGCAAGTCGCTGACGGGCGCTGGACAGAGCCGGTCTACAGCCGCCGGTATTGCAGCGCCTCGGCCAGATGCTCGCGCTCCAGCAGGGCCGCGCCGCCGTCCAGATCGGCGATCGTGCGTGCCACCCGCAGCACACGGTGATAGGCGCGCGCGGACAGCCCCAGCCGCTCCAGTGCGGTCTCGAACCAGCGCCGCTCCGCCGGCCCCAGCGCGCAGTCGCGCTCCAGTTCGCGCGTGCTGATCTCGGCGTTCGGCCGGCCGGCCCGCATCAGCGACTGCCGCCGCGCGTTCAGCACCCGCGCGCGCACGGTGGCGGAATCCTCGTCATGCGCGCCGCGCGGCGTGCCCAGCGCGGCCAACGGCACCTGCGGCACTTCCACGCAGAGGTCGATGCGATCCAGCAGCGGGCCGGAGATGCGCGCGCGGTAGCGCAGAATCTGGTCCGGCGTGCACTGGCAGCGCGGACGCGGATCGCCGGCATAGCCGCACGGGCAGGGATTCATCGCGCCGACCAGCTGGAACTGCGCCGGAAAGGTCGACTGCCGCGCTGCCCGCGAGATCGCGATGTGGCCGGATTCCATCGGTTCGCGCAGCACTTCCAGCACGTGTCGGCTGAACTCCGGCAGCTCGTCCAGGAACAGCACGCCGTTGTGCGCCAGCGAGATCTCACCCGGCCGCGGCAGCGAACCGCCGCCGACCAGCGCCACCGCCGAGGCGGTGTGATGCGGGGCGCGGAACGGCCGCCGCCGCCACTGCGCCAGGTCGGCTTGCTGCCCGGCCACCGACAGCACCGCGCAGGTTTCCAGCGCCTCGGATTCCGACAGCGGCGGCAGGATGCCGGGAAGGCGTTCGGCCAGCATCGTCTTGCCGGTGCCCGGCGGTCCGATCAGCAGCAGATGATGGCCGCCGACGGCGGTGATCTCCAGCGCGCGGCGCGCCTGCAGCTGGCCGCGCACGTCGAGCAGATCCGGGCCGCCCCAGGCGCCGCCGTCGCTGGGAATGCCGACCGGCGCCAGCAGCTCCTGCGCGCCGCGCAGCCAGCCGCACACCTCGGCCAGCGTGTCGGCCACGCGCACGTCCACCTCCGGCACCAGCGCGGCCTCGGCGGCATTCTCGCGCGGCACCACCATGCGGCGGCCGCGCGCCCGCGCCCGCAGCAGCGCCGGCAGTACGCCCGACACGCTGCGCAGCTCGCCGGACAGCGCCAGCTCGCCGAGAAACTCGCAGTCGTCGAGCTTTTCGCGCGGCACCTGTCCGCTGGCCGCGAGGATGCCCAGTGCAATGGCCAGGTCGAAGCGGCCGCCGTCCTTGGGCAGCTCGGCCGGCGCCAGGTTCACCGTGACACGGCGGTTGGGGTATTCGAAGGCGGTGTTCTGGATCGCCACGCGGACGCGGTCGCGCGCCTCGCGCACCGCCGCTTCGGGCAGGCCGACGATGTTGGTGCTGGGCAGGCCGCCGGACAGATGCACTTCCACCATCACCTGCGGCGCGGCGATCCCTTCCTGGGCGCGGCTCAGGGTAACCGCAAGGCTCATGCGGCCAGCGCAGGTTGACGCAGGCGGGTGGCGCGGTCACACATCGGGATCGGGCGACTCCACATCGCAGGATGCAATAAATAACCGCCCCCGATCGTTCTCGGGGTGAGGGTGACGGATCGGAGGCGGCTCCCGGGAGATGGTTTGCTACATGTCCCCGCGTGCAGCGACGGCGGCCTCCAGCTCGGCCACGCGGCGTTCCAGCGCATCGACCTTGGCGCAGGTACGCGCCAGCAGCTGGCACTGCACGTCGAATTCTTCGCGGGTGACCAGGTCGAGGCGGCGCAATCCCTGCGCCAGCACATCCTGGAAGTTGGCGCGCAAATCCTGTTGCGCCTGTGCCAGTCCTGGCGGTACCAACGACACAAGTCGCAGGGCAATCTGATCGATGTCCTGCCTATCCATCATGGACAGCGCCTCGAGCTCGTCGAGATGAAGCTTAGGTGAAGCGAAATCGCGTGTGCCATCGGCATGCTCCCTCAGAAATTGTAGGAATTGTCCTACACGCGCTCGGATCAGGCGACAACCTGCAGCGGTGCAGGCAGAATGCAGCCTCGCAGCGCTCGTGTCGCCGCTGCCCGTCGACGCAAGGAAACCCCATGAAGCTGGTCGTGGCAATCATCAAGCCGTTCAAGCTGGACGATGTGCGCGAGGCGCTGGCCGAGGTCGGCGTGCAGGGCATCACGGTCACCGAGGTGAAGGGCTTCGGTCGCCAGAAGGGCCATACCGAGCTGTATCGCGGCGCCGAGTACGTGGTGGACTTCCTGCCCAAGATCAAGCTGGAGGCGGCGATCGCCGACGATCAGCTGGAGCGCGTACTGGAGGCGATCCAGCATTCGGCCCGCACCGGCAAGATCGGCGACGGCAAGATCTTCGTCAGCACGCTGGAACAGGTGATCCGCATCCGCACCGGCGAGCTGGATCACGACGCCCTCTGAC
>JAJYSM010000118.1 GCA_021793575.1 Pseudomonadota bacterium | reverse complement strand
GCGCGGCGCCATCTCCACCATCGTGCCGATGGTCAGCCACGTCGACCACACCGAACACGACGTGGGCGTGGTGGTCACCGAGCAGGGCCTGGCCGACCTGCGCGGGCTGTCGCCCAAGCAGCGCGCCAAGGCGATCATCAGCCACTGTGCCCATCCGGACTTCCGCCCGCTGCTGCAGGACTACTTCGACCGCGCGTTCTGCGGCAGTCGCGGGCTGCACACGCCGCACCTGCTGCCGGAAGCGCTGTCATGGCACCAGCGGTTTCTCGACACGGGATCGATGCGCACGGGCTGATGCGGCGGTCGGTGAAGCGTGGCCCGGTATGGTGAGCCAGCGCTGCACCGCCGGGCGCGTCAGTCCGCGCTGCAGCCAGGTGTCGACGTAGGTGAAGCGGTCATAGCCCACCAGCTCCCGCACCTCGTAGAAGGTGATCAGGTTGCGCACCCAGCCGAGCGTGGCGATGTCGGCGATGCTGTAGTCGTCGCCCATGATCCAGCGGCGGCCGTCCAGACGGCCATCCAGCACGCCGGGCGGGCGCTTGTCGACGATCTCCCGGCCGGCAAACTTGCTGAAGTAGCCGAGTTGGCCGAACATCGGCCCGATCGACGCTATCTGGAAGAACAACCACTGGATGGTTTCCCAGCGCCGCGCCGACCCGGCTGGAATGAACCGGCACGTAACTGCGTTGTCCCCACCGTTCGTCCTGAGCGTAGCGAAGCGCAGTCGAAGGACAGGTATTCACACCGTTCACTGGCCACGCCGGTAGCGTGTCCAACAGTCCGCACGGATATCACGCACGCGCGGTGATCAGGAACACCGGGTAATGGCTTAGCCGTCCGTCCGCCGCTGCCTTGGCGACCGTATGCGCGGTGCGCGCGGAGGTGTCGGCAAAGCCGGCGGCGCGCAGGTCGGCCTGCAGCGCATCGCGATCAAAACCCTTGTGCATCACGCCCTGCACGTCGCTGCCGTGGAAGCTGCCGTCCTCCGCATCCAGATCGGCCAGCGCCAGCCAGCCGCCCGGCTTGAGCATGCCGTGGAAGGTGCGCACCAGCGCCGCCACGTCGGGGATGTGGTGCATCGTCATGCTGCTGAAAATCAGCTCGAAGTGCTCCGTCGGCGGCGGCATGTGGGTGAGATCGAGCACCCGCGTGTGCAGATGGTCGAGCCCCGCCGCTCGCGCCTTCTGCTCCAGCACTGCGAGCATGCCCGGCGACACGTCGCAAGCGAGCAATCCGGCCAGCTTCGGCGCCAGCGCGGCGCCCACCAGGCCAGTGCCACAGCCGTATTCCAGCGCCTGCCAGTCCGCCTGCAGCGGCACCGCCGCAGCGATCGCCTCGGCCACCCCGGTGGCCAGCTCGCGGCGCGTGGGATTGTCGTCCCAGCCGGCGGCGATCGCATCGAAGCGCTCGCGGTTCTGATCCTGGGCCGAGATGGACATCGCGTACTCCTGCAAGATGGGCTTGCCCGGTATGGGTGCCTGGGCCGCGAAATCAAGCCATGCCGCCCGCAGCAAGGTAACTCGCGCAAGGCGCGAACAACACGGCACCGCAGGCCCGCCCAACTCCCTCCACCGCGCTTGCCGAAGCTATATGCTGCCCGCAAATGCACCACCTCCCCCGTTCACCCCGAGCGTAGCGAAGCGCAGTCGAAGGACAGGTGTCCACCCCGGTTTGCGGGCTGGGTCTACAGGGCAAGGCGGCACGACGCGCCCTCGACAAACCTGCACGGCGCCTCCATCTTCAAGGCAGCCTTTTCGCCATCTTCAAGGAGACTCCCATGACCGCAACGACCGAACGCGCCATTCTCGCCGGCGGCTGCTTCTGGGGCATGCAGGAGCTGATCCGCAAGCAGCCGGGCGTGTTGTCAACGCGCGTGGGCTATGCCGGCGGCGACGTGCCGCACGCCACCTATCGCCACCACGGCACCCACGCAGAGGCGATCGAGATCATCTTCGATCCGCAGGTGATCAGCTACCGCACCCTGCTGGAGTTCTTCTTCCAGATCCACGACCCCAGCAGCCCCAACCGCCAGGGCAACGATCGCGGCGTGAGCTATCGCTCGGCCATCTTCCATACCAGCGACGCACAGAAAGCCGTGGCCGAAGATACCCTCAAGGACGTGGACTCCTCAGGCCTGTGGCCCGGCAAGGCGGTGACCGAGCTGGCGCCCGCCGGCGATTTCTGGGAGGCCGAGCCCGAGCATCAGGACTACCTGCAGCACTACCCCACCGGCTACACCTGCCATTTCATCCGGCCGCAGTGGAAGCTGCCGCGACGCGCGTGATGCGTGCAGGCGGGTAGCCAGCGATCGGCCGGCCGAGCCACTTGGCGCCTCCCGCAGCTGGCCATGTCCTGTCAATAACGCAATCCGTCCCGCGAGAAGGCCGCGAGAGGCACTGGATGACCGGCTTCGCCGTTGCAAGGCGCTTCCCGCTTGACCAGCCATTCGGCTGTTGAGCGCCGCGGGGATGACGAGCCTCCAGCAAGTGCCATTCCAATCCGGCGCTGCCTTTGGAACTTGCTGCACGAGTGCCGTTTGGCACGTGCCGCGCGGCCAACGCGCCGTATAGCCTGCGACGATGTACCGAAAGCTCGAGCGATAGGGAGGCGGCGCTTTGCCGGAGCCGCTGGACAGTAGCGCATGGTCTTACACCTTGGAGCACACGATGGCTGTGTCAGCGACTGAAACATCGCCGCAGAACTATGCCCGGATCGGCGGCCTGCTGTACCTCGTCATCATCATCGCCGGCGCGCTGGGGGAGCTCATCATCCGCGGCGCGCTGGTGGTGCCCGGCAATGCCGCCGCCACCGCCAGCCATATCCTGGCCTCGCAGTCGCTGTGGCGTCTGGGCATTGCCGGCGACCTGGTGATGCACGTGTGCGATGTGTTCGTGATGTGGGCGCTCTACGTGCTGCTGAGGCCGGTCAACCGCAACCTCGCCCTGCTGACGCTGCTGCTCAACCTGATCCAGACGGCGGTGCTGGTGGCCAACAAGGTGACCCTGCTGGTACCGCTGCTCCTGCTCGGCGATGCGGATTACCTCAAGGCCTTCGACCCGGCCCAGCTGCAGGCGTGGTCGTACGTGGCGATCAAACTGCACGACTACGGCTTCGGCATCGGGCTGATCTTCTTCGGATGCGTGTGCCTGGTGGAGGGCTACCTGATCCGCCAGTCGCGCTACCTGCCCTGGCTGATTGGCGCACTGATGCAACTCGCGGGAGCGTGCTACCTGGTCAACAGCTTCGCGCTGCTGCTGGCCCCCGCGTTCGAGGGAAAGATCTTCCCTGCGATCCTGATGCCCTGCCTCCTCGCGGAACTGTCGCTCGCCCTGTGGCTGCTGGTGAAGGGCGTGAACCTGGCCGAATGGAAGAAGCGGGCCAGCATGGGGTTCGCGAGCGGGGCATCGATGGAAATCTGACTGCGAACAAAACCGGGGGCAGTCCCGTCCCGGTTTGCTGCGACTTTGTCTAGATGCGCGCGTCCGGGCCCCACAGCGCATCCATGGCGACCTGCAGTTGGAGCGCGTCGAGGTCGACGACTTCGCTGACCGAATGATCCGACAATGTTTTGCCGCCGCGCATGGAAGCCGCCACCCGTGCGCCGTCCCTGGCCACGATCGTGGTCGCCTTCGGCCGATGCGACAGGGCGCCGCGATGGGTCACTACCGAGATGCTGCCGTCACGCAGGCGCACGCCCGTGCCTGGCGGGTACACGCCCAGCGCCTTGATGAACATGC
>JAJYSM010000117.1 GCA_021793575.1 Pseudomonadota bacterium | reverse complement strand
ATGTTTGTTCCGCGACAGCGCGCCGCCAAAGGCGGGGCGAAAACTCCTACAGTCGCTCCCACAAAAAAGGGCTACAAGGCGGCGCGGCGGGCTCGGTAGCAGCTCAGGCGGAGATCGCCAGCCGCTCGGAGCGGTACAGCCGGGCCGTCACCAGCACCGCGATCACCGCCGCGGCCAGGCTGCCGGCGATGCACAGGCCGAGCTGTGACAGGCTCACGCCGTCGCCGCGCAGCAACTGCATGATGCCGAGGTTCTGGCCCAGCAGCGGCACCGCGTACATCCACGGCAGCGCCTTGATCGGCATCACCGCCAGCACCAGGCTGGGGATGAGCGGCACCAGCATCAGCAGCGACAGATAGGTCTGCGCCTCGCGGCAGCTCTTGGCGAACGCCGCCACCATCGACTGCAGCGCGGCCAGCAGCAGCACCAGCGGCAGCATCAGCAGCAGCACGTTGGCGGCGAAGTGCACGCCCAGGTCCAGCTCCATGCCGAGCTTGGCCGCGGGAATGAAGCGGCCCACCAGCGCGAACGCCACCAGCGTGATCAGCAGGCTGGTGCTGGAAAACACGCAGATCGCCGCCAGCTTGCCGGCCAGGATCTTCCAGCGCGCCACCGGGTTGGCGAACAACGGCTCCAGCGACTGCCGCTCGCGCTCGCCGGCGGTGAGGTCGATCGCCAGGTACATGCCACCCATGAAAATGGTGATCACGAAGAAGTACGGCAGCATCGCGAACAGCAGCACCGCGCGCGACTGCGGCGTGGCCTGATCGCGCCGGGCCACCTGCAGCGGCCACGCGGTGCTCGGCGACATGCCGCGCGCCACCAGCCGCATCGCGCCCTGCTGGCGGGCGTAGCCTTCGACCAGCTGGGTCACCCGCTGCACCGCGGTGCCGGCATCGCGCTGCGAGGAGTCGTAGAACAGCTCCACCTGCACCGGCTGGCCCCGGCGCCAGGCCTTGCCGTAGTCGGAGGCGATGCGCAGCACCACGTCGGCGTCCTGCTTGCGCACGGCCAGCCCCGGATCGGCGACCGGCGCGCCCGGCACCACGCCGCCGGCCCTCAGCGCGGCGAGCAGATTCGGCGCGTATTCGGCGCCGATCACCGGCACCGGCAGCGGCTGCTCGGCCTTGTCCAGCTCGCGGCTGAGGCTGACGTTGAGCAGCATCACGAACAGGATGGGCCCCAGCAGCGGGCCGGTGAGGAAGGCGCTGACCAGGGTGCGGCGGTCGCGCAGGTTTTCGCGCACCTCCTTCAGGAACACGATGGCGAAGGCGCGCCGGCGCGGGGTTTGCTGCGTGCTGTCGGCGCTCATGCGGCCAACCCCTCGTCGCTGCCGATGATCTTCACGAACGCATCCTCCAGATTGTTTTCGCCGGTCTGCGCGCGCAGCGCATCCGGCGATTCGTCGGCCACCACGCGGCCGTGCGCGATCACCACGATGCGGTCGCACAGCGCCGCCACCTCCTGCATGATGTGGCTGGAAAACAGCACGCAGCGGCCCTCCGCCTTCAGCCGCGTCATGAACTGGCGCAGCGCGCGGGTGGCCATCACATCGAGGCCGTTGGTCGGCTCGTCCAGGATCACGTTGCGCGGATCGTGCACCAGCGCCCGCGCGATCGCGGTCTTCACGCGCTGGCCCTGCGAGAAACCCTCGGTGCGGCGGTCGCCGATGTCGGCCATCTCCAGCGCCTGGATCAGCGCCTCGCGGCGGCTCGCCAGCAGCGTCTCCGGCAGGCCGTGCAGGCGCCCGAAGTAGTCGATGTTCTCGCGCGCGGTGAGCCGCTTGTACAGCCCGCGCGCGTCCGGCAGCACGCCGAGCCGGCGGCGCACGGCGAGCGGGTCGCGCGCCGCGTCGATGCCGTCCACCCGCACCTGGCCGCGGTCCGGCGCCATCAGCGTGTAGAGCATGCGCAGCGTGGTGGTCTTGCCGGCGCCGTTGGGGCCGAGCAGGCCGGTGATCTCGCCGTCGCGGGCGCTGAAGCTGACGCCGTCGACGGCCTTCACCGCACCGAACGCCTTGTGCAGGTCGCTTACCTCGATCATGGCGCGGCTCCTTAAGGGGTTGAACCGTTGAAGTCGATGAAGATCGGCGTGGGCTGCAGCCGTTTCAGGCAGCTTGCGTCGAGCGTCTTCGGGTCGAGTTTTTCGACAAAGTGCTGGATCAGCTGCGGCGTGCAGCCAGCCGCCATCACGCTGTGCGCCTGCCCCCGCAGCACCAGCACGCGCGCGTCGGTGAGGCCCTTGGCCACTTCCTCGGCATAGCGCGGCGGCGTCACCGGGTCGTACTGACCGGCCAGCAGCAGCACCGGCTTGCCGCTTTTCAGCGGCTGGTGGAAGTCGGCCGGCCGCGTGCCCCTGGGCCACACCGAGCAGACCGCCTTCAGCGCGTCGATCATGTGCGTGCCGAGGATGGTGTTGGCATCCTGCGGGCGCGGCGTGAGCAGGTCGGCGTCCTCGCTGCAGATCACCGAATACTGCATGCCGCTGCCCATCAGGTCGGCCAGGTCGCCGGAGAGGATCTTCGCCTGCCCCAGCAACGGGCCGACGTCGCCATGCGCCGCCGCGTCGATCGACAGCGGCAGCAGCGCGGCCGTGGCCGGGGTGTAGGCGAACATGCGCACCACGCTGGCCAGCGAGTCTTCGCTCAGCACCCGCTTCACCGTCTGGTAGGTTTCCGGATCGCGAAAGCTCACCTGGTGCGGGTTGGCACGCAGCGCGTCGCGCAGCTGGTACAGCGTCTGGTCCGGATCGCCGAACTTGTGTTTGCAGGCCGGCTCGGCGGTGCAGCGGGCGAACTGCGCCTTCAACGCCTGATCGAGGTTCTGCGCAAAGCTTTCGCCCAGCACCAGCGGATTCGGCACCACGCTGTCCAGCACCACGCTGCGCACCGCGTCCGGGTAATGCATCAGATACTGCTGCGCCATGCGCGTGCCGTACGACACGCCGATCAGATCGAACCGCGGCGCACCCAGCGCCTGGCGCACGTCCTCCAGATCCTGCGCCGCGATGGTGGTGGTGTAGTAGCGCGGGTCGGCGTGGGTCTGCACCTGCCGCAGGCAGCTGGCCACCGCGGCGCGCAGCCTGGCCGGATCGAAGCCGGCGCTGTCGTCCTGTCCGCTGGCCTCATCGGCGGACGGGCAGGTCAATGCATTGGAGCCGCCGGTGCCGCGCTGGTCGAGCAGCAGCACATCGCGATGCGCCAGCAGCGGCTGCAGCACCGAGGCCACCGTGCCGGCCGAGTCGGTGGCCGCCTGGCCAGGGCCGCCGGCCAGGAACACCAGCATGTCGCGATCGGCCACCTGTGCCCGCGAGCGCAGCAGCGCCAGGTTGAGCTCGATCATGCGGCTGTGCGGGTCGGCGCGATTTTCCGGCACGGGAAACTTCGCGCACCATGCAGCCGTGCTCAGGCCACTGTTCGGCTGCTGCAGTTCGCAGGCGCGCAGGGTGACGCGGCCCAGCGTCCAGGTGCGCGGCTTCGCTGGCGGCAGCGGCGCGGTTACCGCGGCAGGCGCTGCAGCTGTCGTTACCGCCACGATGCGCTCGCGGGAGTGAAAGTGGTTCCAGGCCAGCAACCCCAGCACCACGGCCACCGCGCCGATGCGCATCACGCTACGTCCCTTCAATGTCATGCCCTACTCCTCGCCCGGTACAAAAATCGATTCGATCGGACGGCCAAACAGCCGCGCGATCTTGAACGCCAGCGGCAGGCTGGGATCGTACTTGCCGGTCTCGATCGCGTTGATGGTCTGCCGCGACACCGCCAGCCGCTCACCCAGATCCGCCTGCGACCAGCCCTGCTCGCCGCGCAGTTCGCGCAGG